>NZ_JAPDBQ010000016.1:0-42110 GCF_027705325.1 Aeromonas sp. QDB18 | reverse complement strand
TGATCTCGCACCTCGATAACTGTACGTAAGATCAGTATAGTTCGTGGTAACTGACTGCTAATCATGGGTAATCAGGTTTTCGTTTATAGCCCCGCCATTTCTTAATCCATATCAACTCTTTGGCAGAGCGGGTCTGCCATACCTTGACCTTCTCCTGTTGGTAAGGTTTACATTCCTCATATTCGTCACAGGAAAGATGCACCATGTTGTCATCGAGATTGCCCACAGAACTCATCGCCCGGCTATTGCTGGCGTTGTTGCTCGTCTGCAATCTCACCCTCTGCATCGGCTGGCATGGTGCGGCCACCTCCCTTACAAGCCACTCACCCGACACCACCCTGACCCCGATGGCACAGCCCCATCCCCTGTCTCATGGGTTGCACGGGAGCGAGTCGGTACAGCACGCCGCCATGAACCATGACCAGGTCGGCACAGCTCCCCTCTCCTGCCATTCGGGCACAGTGAATGCGGAGTCCCTGTCGGGGGATGAGTGTCAGATGCAGAGCGGCTTCTCCGGTGCCGCCAATGCGCCTCCCCTGTTCGGCCTGCTGCTGTCATTGCTGCTGCTTCCGCTGTTGTTGCTGCCCCCTTCGTGGCATGTCGGTCCCCTGCTGGACAACTGGCTGCGGGATCCCTTCCTGCGCCTGCGTGGTACCCATCCGCCCTCCTGGCCCAGACGGCATCTGATGCTGTCTGTGCTGCGCCATTAGAAACCACTTCTCCCGATAGCCCGTGCGATGGTACTGCCATCGCCATGCCGTGCACCGGCCGCTCCGTCGGCGGTGCCCCGATTGTCGGCCAATCCTGTCCACCGCGAGCCGAGCGCCACGTGCCTGTTGCACCGCATCCGCTCACGGCCGGACGGCCCGATACGAGAGAAGAAGTACCATGTCATCACCCAAGACGTTCGCACCCTCGTGCGCCCGGCCCTCCCGCCCGCTGTGTGCCGGAGGCCTGTCATGAACAAGACCCTGTTAATGGCCGCGTTGCTGCTCGCCCTCGGCGCCGGTGGCGGCTACTGGGCCGCCAGCCACCTGCCTGGCGATGGCGCCAGCGCCGAGAAGACGCCTCTCTACTGGGTCAACCCCATGGATCCCCGCGACAAGCGCGACGGCCCCGCCAAGGACAACATGGGGATGGACTTCATTCCCGTCTATGAGGAGCAGAAGAGCGGCTCGCCGGGCACCGTCACCATCAGCCCCGAGATCCAGCAGAACCTGGGGGTGCGCCTCGCCAAGGTGGAACGATTGCCCATCCACCAGCAGATCGAGACGGTGGGCTACGTCGGCTATGACGAAGACCGGCTGGAGGCGGTCAACGCCCGCATGGCGGGCTGGATCCGCACCCTCGCCATCAAGAGCGAGGGGCAGCAGGTCAGCAAGGGAAGCCTGATTTACGAGCTCTACGCCCCGGATCTGGTCAACGCCCAGCACGAGTACCTGCTCGCCCTCAACACCGCCAACCCGCTGCTGCTGCGCGCCGCCGAGGGCAAGCTCAAGTCCCTGCAGGTACCGGCGGATCAGATAGCGGCCCTCAAGCGCAGTCGCCAGGTGCAGGAGACGGTGCGCATCTATGCCCCGAGCAGCGGTTATGTCTCCGAGCTGAAAGTGCGCGAAGGCCAGTACGTGGAGCCCGCCGCGGCGCTCTTCAACATCAGCACCCTCAAGCAGGTGTGGGTCAGTGTCGAGGTGTTCGAGCGTCAGGCGGCGCAGCTGAAGGTGGGCGATCCGGTCACCATGACCCTGGATTACGCCCCCGGCCGCAACTGGCAGGGCCAGGTCGATTACCTCTACCCGACCCTGGATGCCGCCACCCGCACCCTCAAGGTACGGCTGCGCTTTGCCAACCCGGACGAGTTCCTGAAACCCAACATGTTCGCCAAAGTAAACATTCGTACTGGTCAGGGAGAGCCCCGGCTGGTGGTGCCAAGCGAGGCGGTGATCCGCACCGGCAGCCAGGACAGGCTGGTGCTGGCGCTGGGAGATGGCAGCTTCAAGTCGGTGGCCGTTACCCTGGGCCCCCAGTTTGGCGACAAGGTGGCCATCCAGGAGGGGGTTGAAGCGGGGGACAGTATCGTCAGCTCGGCCCAGTTCCTGCTCGATTCCGAATCGGCCATCACTTCGGACTTCCAGCGCATGACGGCGGTGCGCCCCGCCCAGGTGTGGACTCAGGGCGAGGTTGAAAGCATCGATCTCGCCAACCGCACCCTGATGGTCTCCCACCAGCCCATCCCCGAGTGGCAGTGGCCCGCCATGGAGATGGAGTTCACCGTGGCGGACGGGGTCGACATGAGCAAGCTGACCGAGGGTCAGACCCTGCATCTGCAAGTGATGCAGGAGGGAGATGAGTACCGCATCACCACCATCCATCAGGAGAGTGCTCCGGCCAGCGCTGATGCGCCGGCAAAGGATGAGATGGAAGGGATGGATCATAGCCAGATGGAGAAGAAGTCATGATCCCCTCCATCATTCGCGGCTTTGCCAACAACCGCTCTTCACTCTCTGCGCCCAATGAGAAAGGAGTCCAATCATGATTCCTGCCATCATTCGCTGGTCCGTGGGCAACCGCTTTCTGGTGCTGCTGCTGACCGTCATGCTTACCGCCTGGGGGCTCTGGTCGGTCAAGCAGACCCCGGTGGACGCCCTGCCGGATCTCTCCGACGTGCAGGTGATCATCAAGACGGCCTACCCGGGCCAGGCGCCCCAGGTGGTGGAGGATCAGGTGACCTACCCGCTCACCACCGCCATGCTGGCGGTGCCGGGGGCCACCACGGTGCGTGGCTACTCCTTCTTCGGCGACTCCTTCGTCTATGTGCTGTTTGACGACGACACCGACCTCTACTGGGCCCGTGCCCGGGTGCTGGAGTATTTGAGCCAGGTTGCGCCCAACCTGCCCGCCTCCGCCCGCCCCCAGCTCGGCCCCGATGCTACCGGGGTGGGCTGGGTCTACCAGTACGCGCTGGTGGACAGAACCGGCAAGCACGACTTGAGCGAGCTCACGTCGCTGCAGAACTGGTTGCTCAAGTTCGAGCTGCAGACGGTGGACGGCGTCTCCGAGGTCGCCACCGTGGGCGGCATGGTGCGCCAATATCAGGTGCGGGTCGACCCGGACAAGCTGCGTGCCTACGGCATCCCGCTCTCCCTCATCGAGACCGCCATCCAGCAGGGCAACCAGGAGACCGGTGCCTCCGTCATCGAGATGGCGGAAGCGGAGTACATGGTGCGCTCGAACGGGTACCTCAAGAGCGTGGAGGATCTGAAGCAGATCCCGCTCGGTACCAATGTACGCGGCGCCCCGCTGCTGCTGGGTGACGTGGCGGATGTGGTCACCGGCCCCCAGAGTCGACGCGGCGTCGCCGAGCTTAACGGCGAGGGGGAAGTGGTCGGTGGCATCATCGTCATGCGTTTCGGCGAGAACGCCCAGCACACCATAGACGGGGTCAAGAAACGGCTCGCAGAGCTCAAGAACAGCCTGCCGGAAGGGGTGGAGATCGTCACCGTGTATGACCGCTCGGATCTTATCCAGCGCGCCATCGACAACCTCTCCGGCAAGCTAGTGGAGGAGTTCGCCGTGGTGGTGCTGGTCTGCCTCGCCTTCCTGTTTCACCTGCGCTCATCCCTGGTGGTAGTCATCTCCTTGCCCATCGCCATCCTGACCGCCTTCATCGTGATGCACCTGCAGGGGATCAACGCCAACATCATGTCGCTGGGGGGCATCGCCATCGCCATCGGCGCCATGGTGGACGGTGCCATCGTGATGATCGAGAACGTCCACAAACACATGGAGCGGGAGGCGCTCACCGACAAGAACCGCTGGCGCATCATCACCGAGGCGAGCATAGAGGTGGGGCCCGCCATCTTCTTCTCCCTGCTGATCATCACCATCAGCTTCCTGCCGGTGTTCGCGCTGGAGGCACAGGAGGGGCGGATGTTCCACCCCCTCGCCTACACCAAGACCTACGCCATGGCCGCCGCGGCCGGGCTCGCCATCACGCTGGTGCCGGTGATCATGGGCTACTTCATCCGTGGCAAGGTGCTGGCGGAGCAGGCCAACCCCCTCAACCGCTGGCTGAGCCAGGGCTATGTGCCGCTGCTCAAAGCCGTGCTGGCTCGTCCGAAAACCACTCTGGCCATCGCCGCCGTGGTGACGGTGGCGGGTTTCTGGCCGCTCAAGTACCTGGGTTCCGAGTTCATTCCGCCGCTCGATGAGGGGGACATCATGTATATGCCCACCACCGCGGCCAATATCTCGGTGGGCAAGGTGCGGGAGATTTTGCAGCAGACCGACAAGCTCATTCGCACCGTGCCCGAGGTGCAGAACGTGTTCGGCAAGGCGGGGCGCGCCGAATCGGCCACCGACCCCGCCGATCTGGTGATGATGGAGACCAGCATCCAGCTCAAGCCACGCGACCAATGGCGCCCCGGCATGACCCCGGAGAAGCTCAAGGAGGAGCTTGACTCACTCATCCGCTTCCCCGGTCTCACCAACGCCTGGGTGCCCCCCATCAAGACCCGCATCGACATGCTGGCCACCGGCATCAAGACCCCGGTCGGCATCAAGATAGCGGGGCCCGATCTCAAGGTGATCCAGCAGCTCGGCCAGCAGCTGGAACAGATCGTCGGCAAGGTGGAGGGCGCCTCATCGGTCTACGCCGAGCGGGTGGCCGGTGGCCGCTACGTGAAGGTGGACATCGACCGGCTGAAAGCGGCCCGTTACGGCCTCAATATCGCCGACGTGCAGGCGGTGCTCGCCACCGCGGTGGGCGGCATGGAAGTGGGCCAGACCATCGAGGGGCGCGAGCGTTACCCCATCAACCTGCGCTATCCCCAGAGCTATCGCGATTCGGTGGCGAGCCTCGAGCTGCTGCCGGTGGTCACTCCGAGTGGCGCTCGTATCGCCCTGGCGGACGTGGCGCGGGTCTATATCAGCGACGAAGCCCCCATGCTGCGCAGTGAAAACGCGCGCCTCAACGGCTGGGTCTACGTCGACATTCGTGGCCGCGACATCGGCTCTTTTGTGGCAGAGGCCAAGGCCGAGGTGGACAAGCAGCTGGTGCTGCCAGCGGGCTACGCCCTCACCTGGTCTGGCCAATACGAGTACATGGAGCGGGCCAAGGCCCGCCTCGCCTACGTAGTGCCATTAACCGTCGCCATTATCGTGCTGCTGCTCTATCTGGCGTTTCGCCGCTTCCAGGAGGTGTTGCTCATTCTCACCACCTTGCCGCTGGCGGTGGTGGGGGGGATCTGGACCCTCTGGCTGCTGGACTTCAACCTCTCGGTGGCGGTCGGGGTGGGCTTTATCGCCCTGGCGGGGGTGGCGGTGGAGACCGGCGTCCTGATGCTGGTCTACCTCAACCACGCCTGGGATGACCTCGTGGCCAGCGGCAAGCCGGACCAGGCGGGCCTGCACCGGGCGGTGATCCACGGCGCCGCCCTGCGCCTGCGCCCCAAGATGATGACGGTGGTGACCATTATCGCTGGCCTGTTGCCCATCATGTGGAGCCAAGGCACCGGCTCCGAGGTGATGCAGCGCATCGCCGCCCCCATGATTGGCGGCATGGTGAGCGCCTTAGGTCTGACCCTCTTGGTGCTGCCCGCCGCCTATTACCTGTGGCGCAGCAGCAACCTGCCTGCTTATCAACAATCCGAATGACCCGATTTCCCAACCCTTTTCGACTGAACGATTGAAGGAAAACACCATGAACTACAAGACGCTGACCCTGACATTGCTGCTGGGCCTTGCCACCCACACCAGCCTGCAAGCCGAGGAGATGATGAACCATGCCGGCCACGACATGGGCCAGATGAGCCAGATGGAAGGCATGAACGAGATGGGCGAGATGGCGATGACCCAGGGGGTCATAAGCCGCATCAACGCGGCCAACGGCAAGGTCGGCATCAAGCACGAGGCGATCGACAACCTCAAGATGCCAGCGATGACCATGGTCTTTCGGGTGGCCGATCCGGCTCTGCTCCAGGATCTGAAAGTGGGGGATGCGGTGCGCTTTCACGCCGAGAACCCAGCCGGCAAGCTCACCGTGACAGCCATCCAGAAACAGTAAACAGACTGATTTCAATAAAAGACGGCGGGATCATCCCGCCGTCTTTATTTAGGCGCTGTCCCAGTTATGTGTTGAAAGGCTAACCTTGAAGTAGGTCATCACCCTGAGGGCCTCCATCATGGATACCCAAGCCTTTCAACATCTACTCTCTCTTCCCACTGCTCACCTTGCGCCAGCGTCGTCTCGCGCAACATGAACTCGCCGCCCCTCACCCCATCACCTCGTTAGCCACCCAACTCCCCCCTTGCCAATGTTGCCCTCACTGCCAGGCCGAGGCCGCGCAGTTGGCTCCCTGGGGCTGGAGTCGAGGACTGCGTCGCTATCGCTGCAAGCAGTGTCTGCGCACCAGTTCCGTTCTCACCAAGACGCCGCTGGCCCGACTTCGCAAGGCACAGTGCTGGGAAGACTATGCCCAGGCCCTCATCGACGGGCTGACCGTCCGACAGGCTGCCGTCCGCTGCGGAGTCTGTAAAAACACCGCCTTTTTGTGGCGTCACCGCTCCCTGAAAGCCATGGCGAGCCACCAGGCGGTACGGGAAGAGGGTATCGTCGAGGTCGATGAGACCTTCTTCCTGGAGTCGTTTAAAGGGCAACGTGGTTTGCCCCGCCCGGCCCGCCATCGTGGGGGCAAAGGCCGTACCCGAGGCACAGGGTCGGATTACATCCCGGTGATGGTGGTTCAGGACCGGGCTGGCCACCATGCGGATTTTCAGTTGGAGAAAATGAATGCCGAGACGGTGATAGCGGTTTTGGCACCCCTTGTCTCGCCAGATGCGGTGTTGTGTAGCGATGGCGCCGGGGTGTATGCCAGTTTCAGCAAAGCGCAGGGAGTGACCCATCAGGTCGTGCGTAATCGTCAAGGCGAGCGCGTGGTTGGCGCCTACCACATCCAGCATGTGAACGGGTACCACAGGCGGTTGAAAGAGTGGATGGAGCGGTTCCATGGGTGGGTAGCGACCCACTATCTGAGGAATTATCTGGGTTGGCGAAGGATGCTGGAGCGCTATGGACGGGAAGTGACTATCCCACATTGCTTGCAGGAGGCGCTGGGGCGCCCCATGCAACACGTAATTGGGACATAGCCTTTATTTATGACATCACAACATGTGGCTATTTCAGCCACGAATATGCGCGATAAAGGCGTCGATCTGTTCGCGGCCGCAGGCGGGGTTCATGAAGACCGCCTTCTCGCCGGCGATGTAGGAATACTTGCCTCGCTCGTCGTATTCCGAGTGTGCCACCGCCTCCACCCAGTTGGTGTAGAGCCCTACCTTGCCACGTCCCTTGAACAGGCTGCGGTGGTAGTCGGTGTTGCGCTGCAGGCGCGCCTTGTAGGCGGGATCGCTGGAGCGGGCCAGCTCGAAGGCGAACTCGGCCTCGGGGTCCTGTACCCACTCTGAGTTGTAGATCTTGAAGCCGACACTGGGCCCCTGGTTCTCCTGGGCCACCAGCTTGACGTTGCCGAGCTGGCTTAACCGGAAGCGGAAGTAGTTGGCGTTTTGCAGGCAGTGGGCAAGCACGGTGCGATACCCCTCCACCCCCAGGTAGTTGAGGGCCGCATAGGCACCGAACAGGTCGCTCGCCCCGCGGGAGCACTCGATGGTGGATTGCAGGTGGGTCTGACCCTGGATGTCCCGCTCGAAGTAGGAGAAGTGCTCCGGATCGTTCTCCATCGCCTTGAGATCGTCCTGCTCTTTTATCATCACCAAGCTGGAGGTGTAGGGCACATAGCCCCACTTCTGGAAGTCCACGGTGAAGGAGTCGGCGTATCTGAGCTCGGCGAAGCGGCTCACGTTGCGCTCGATCCCCGCCAGGGTGGCGGCGTTGATGGCGAGCGGGTTGGCGGCAAAGTCGTAGTCCAGGAAGAAGATCATCGACCAGCCGATGGCGGCGTCGACGTGGATGTGGGGCCTGACCGCCACCTCGAACCGCTCGCAGAGGCGATCCCGCAGCTCGACCACGGGTTTGACCCTATCCACCCCGAAGGTGTCGGTGGTGCCCATGGTGAGCATGATGGTGGGCACCACGTGATGAAGGGCGAAGCAGGCGGTCAGGGTACGCTCGAGGTGGTCGAGATCGATGTCGTTGTTCTCGCCCACCTGGATGCGGATGGTCTTGTTCTCGATGTCCACCCCGAGCAGGGAGAGGTTGGTGATGTTGGAGTAGTGGCCGCCCTGGGAGTTGATGATGCGTTGACATCCTCCCCGCCCTAAAGGACGGGGATTCCTACTGCGGTTAGGCGATTACGCCTAATTCGCTTCGGTGGGTTCCTGCTGCTGGCGGCCTTATTGCACCACTCACTTCACAGGCTAACTGGGCGTGTCCCGCCCTTAACACATTGATCGCGCCGACCAGATCGGCGTTTTCTTTAAAACCACACTCCACACATTCGAACGTAGCTTGTGTTTGACGATTATCAGCCGAGATATGCCCGCAACATGGGCACGTTCGGCTGGTGTTCTTCGGCGGCACCGCGATCAAATGCCCGCCATTCCAAGCCAGCTTGTAGTCGAGCTGACGCCGAAACTCGCCCCAGCCTTGATCTAAAATAGCCTTATTCAGGCCCGACTTGGCTCGCACGTTGCGCCCAGGCGTGTCAGTTGTGCCCGCCGCTGACTTGGACATATTTCGCACCTGCAAATCTTCAACACAGACCAGCGCGTGGTTTTTGCTGATGGCGGTCGAGATCTTATGCAAGTAGTCGCGGCGGGCACTGCCGATATGAGTCTGGATGCGCTGAATACGGGCTTTCGCTTTCTTCCAATTGCGGCTGAATCTGACTTTGCGGCTCATCGCCTGCTGCGCTTTGCGCAAGGCTTTTTCGTGAGCCTTGAAACTATTGAGTGGGTCTTTGTGGCTGCCATCTGACAGGGTGACAAAGCGTTTAATCCCCATATCGAGGCCAACAGCTGTGCCTTGATGAACGGGCACATCAACCTCTCGCTCGGTCTGGATAGCGGCATACCACTTACCGCTTGATTGGCTCACGGTAATGTTCTTGATCACCCCGAGCGCATCCCGACTGTTGCGGTAGCGTAGCCAACCCAACTTAGGCAGGAACAGACGGCTATTGGCCTGATCGAGCTTGAAACCTTGCGGATAGCGGAAGCTGTCGGATAAACCCTTCTTTTTGAAGCGAGGGAAATCGGCGCGTTTGGCGAAGAAGTTAGTGTAGGCTCGCTCCAGATCTTTTAGCGTTTGCTGCAAGGGTTGGGATGGCGTTTCGGCAAGCCAAGCGGTTGAGTCTTCCGACTTCCATTGGGTGAGCTGTTTACACAGCTCCGCATAGCCAAGCTTTTTCTCGCCCTGTTCAAAGCGCTCCTGCTGCAACGCCAGCGCCTTGTTGAACACGAAACGGCATGAACCAGCGAAGCGGCGCATTCGCAGCTGTTGCTGGCCGTCTGGCCGAAGTTCATATTTGAAGGCTTGAAGTCGTTGCATGGCTATAATATACTTTGGTCTATGAGCAAAATCAATGACATTAGAACTGGCAGATACTGCGTTTTCTCTATGCATGTTCATTTGGTCTTTGTGACGAAATATCGCAGAAGAGTATTCGACAACGCCGCCATCGACCGCCTTAGAGAGCTGTTCTCCAAGATCTGCGCTGACTTTGAAGCAGAGCTACAAGAGATGGATGGAGAGGTTGATCATGTTCACCTGCTGGTGAATTACCCGCCAAAAGTGGCAGTATCGGCGCTGGTGAACAGCCTAAAAGGGGCATCCAGTCGGGTGCTGCGAAAAGAGCGGCCAGACATCGCCGCCAAGTTCTACTACAAGGGCATGTTGTGGTCGCCATCTTACTTTGCATCGAGTTGTGGCGGCGCTCCGATAGAGATCATCCGGCAGTACATCGAGCAACAGCAAACACCTCATTAACCATGGAACGGCTACGCCATTCACACCTTATATTCCCGCCATGAATGACGGGGCTTTACGGTGCTTTTGGGTAATCCTGATAGTGGCCTAGCCCCTTGTGCTTGGCCTGTGGCAGGCTCTTGCGGATGCCGAGCAGGTAGCCATAGAGGTTACAAAACGTCCCCCCCTGGGTGAAGATGCCGGTGGCGCGGGCCGGGTCGTAACCCGCCAGCAGCGCTATCTGGCGCACCACCTTCTTCTCCAGCTCCTCGGCCACCCCGGCATACTCGGAGTAGACCAGGTTGGGGTTGGCGAGGATCCCCATCTGGGCGCCGTAGATGGCGGGATCCGCCGACATGGTGATGACGTTCTCGACGCTGGAGGGGTTCTCCCAGTCCTTTGACAAGGCGCCGGCAAACAGCAGCTCGGCCATGGGCTCGCCCGGGGTGCGCATGGTGGCTGGCACCGGCATGGTCTCGCAGAGATCCGCCAGACGGGCGCGGCCATCGGGCCAGGCGTTGAGGCGCGCAGCCGGGGCCAGTCCACGGGCGCGAAACTCGTTGAGGGTGGCAAAACCGGGCTCGCGAAAGACCGGCCAGAGATCGGGGTTGCGCGAGAAGAAGTGGGCTTTGACGGTGGCAAAACGGCGAGCGAATTCGGGGGAGACGGCGTTGACGCCCTCATCTTTCAGATAGACCAAGTGATTCATTTTTATACCATTGATACTGCTGAGGTGCGGTTTTTATACTCCAGTGACACCTCTATCAACAGAGACAATAACTAATGGTCTGCCCTACTTTTTGTCATGTTGGCGCCCTGAGGGGCGCCGCGCCCCCTCTTCCCTCTTTTCCCCTGTTCATCTTGTGATCCTGGTCATGGGCAAGGTCAGCGCAGGGCGGTCAGCAGCCATGCCGAAAACCCTTCCAGCTCGGGGTTGGCCGAAAACGTCGCCCGCCACTGACGCAGCAACTCGTCGATGGCCTCGGGACGATAGGCCACCCCGGGCAGGCGTGCGGCCAGGTCATCCAGGGGCGCAGGGTCCAGGGTGTCGCTGAAAATCTGTGCCCGTCCTATCACCCCCTTCTCCACGTCGAAATGAAGCTCGACCCCGCCCCAGGGGAAGCGCTCCTCCAGCAGGTGGCTGAAGGCGGGAGCATGGCCGAAGTTCCACTCCCAGCTGCGTTGGCGGGCAAAGGTCTCGGCAAAGCCGGGCAGGTCGGGCATCCGCTCGGGGGAGATGTGCTCGGGCGGCACCACCTCACCGTAATGGGCAAAGAAGGCGTCGCACAGGGCCTGCACCACCTGCTCATGACCCAGGCCAAGCAACAGCTCGCCAAGGTTCGCCACCCGGCTTCTCACCGAGCTGATACCCTTGGCCGCCAGCTTCTTGGGGTCGGGATTGAGGTAGTGGGCGAGGCGGCCGAGATCGGCGTCCAGCAGCAGGGTACCGTGGTGAAAGCCGCGATCATGGGTCTCCCGGTAGGCCGAACCCGACACCTTGCGATCCCCGTCCGGGGTCGCCACCAGCAGGTCGTTGCGCCCGGAGGCAAAAGCACTCACGCCGAGTCTGGCGAGGGCATCAATGACGATGGCGGTGGAGACGCTCTTGTCATAGCCGGGCTTGCCCGCCATGAAGGTGAAACAGCTGTTGCCAAGGTCGTGGAACACGGCGCCGCCCCCGCTGCTGCGCCGGGCCAGGGTCACCCCGTCCTCTTCCATGCGGCGGGTGTTGCACTCCTTCCAAGGGTTCTGGGCCCGGCCTATCACCACCGTATTGTCGTTGCGCCACAGGAACAGCACCCGCTGGGCCGGGTCCATCTGGCGAAAGATGCACTCCTCCACCGCGAGGTTGAACAGGGGATCGTGGGAGTCGGAGAGCAGCAGGCGCAAGGAAGACATGACAGGACCTTCTCGGAAAACAGGAAACGGATGACTACCATACCACCCTGAACGAAGGAAGGCGTCCCCCGACCGCCACAGGTCGACACCCGACACGGACAAGAGCATCAACTTCTGATACGACAGGAGAAGATAAGAGGGAATTGCAGAAAACACGCAGTTTGTCATTAACAGGCGAGAAGAGAGGCGGCAGCCATCCCTCCTGGAATGACACCTAATGCCCTTGTCACCGGCCGGTGACGGGTTGACAAGGTTTCAAAATGAGCCGTGACGCCCATTGACGTGATGAATGACACAAAAATGACTTTTAATGCCTCCCGCGCCCCATCTTATTGGGGCTTGCTCCCCTTGCGAATAACAGGAAATTGTTTGACTCTAGCCAGAAGAGCACCTCCCGAGAGAACAGCGGTATGACGGAGTCCGATGCATCTCGCCAGCCTGTACGCTGGCTTCTGCCCTTCTGGGTGATGATTGCCACCCTGACCACGGCTCACCTCAGGGCGGATGAGCGCGTCATCCTGCAACTTCCCTGGCAGCACCAGTTCCAGTTTGCCGGTTACTACGCCGCCATCGCCAAGGGGTTCTACCGGGAGGCCGGCCTGCAGGTCACCCTGCGGGAGGCGGGGCCGGGCACCGACGTCATCAATGAAGTCACCACGGGTCGCGCCCAGTTCGGCATCCGCGGCAGCGATCTGCTGCTGGCCCGGGCAGCAGGCCGCCCTGTGGTGGTGCTCGCCGCCATGTTGCAGCACTCCCCCCTGATGCTCATCACCCTGGAGCGGCCGGATATCCAGACCCCGGGCGATCTGGCCAACAAGCGGCTGATGCTCGAACCCGGCTCCAACGAGCTGCTCACCTACCTGCATCGCTACACCCGCAGCCGGCAGTGGGAGACCCTGCCCTACGAACGGGGGGTCCAGGCACTGCTGAGGGGCCAGGCGGACGTCATCAGCGCCTACAGCACAACCGAGCCCTTCACCCTGCAGCAACAGGGCATTCCCTTCCGGGTGTTCAGCCCCCGCGACATCGGTTACGACTTTTACGGAGACAACCTCTTCACCTCGGAGAGTGAGGTCATCAACCAGCAGGAGCGGGTCCAGCGCTTCTTGCAGGCCAGCCTCAAGGGGTGGCGCTATGCCATGGATCATCCCGAGGAGATGATCAACCTGATCCTGGAGCACTACCCCAGCGGGGCCGGGCGCGAGGCGCTCGCCTTCGAGGCCCGTGAAACCCGGGCCCTGATGCAGCCCGACATCATCGAGCCAGGTTACATGCAGCAGGATCGCTGGCAGCAGATCGCCCGCACCTACCAGGAGGCCGGGATGATCAAGGCGGTGCCCAACCTCACCCCCTTTCTCTACAACAGTACCCAGGCGAGCCTTCGTCAGCAGCGCCAACTGCTCGACAGGAGCGTGGCCATCGCCATGCTGATCTCTTTCTCCCTGCTGGCCCTGCTCGGCGTCTTCCTGCACCTCTATCTGCGTCTGCGGGAAGAGGCCAGTGACCGACAGCGGCTCACCCGGGAACTGGCCCAGCGCGAGCAGCACTACCGCTTCGTGGCGGAGAACAGCGGCGACGTGATCTGGACCATGGACACCGACAGCCTGCGTTTTCGTTACATCAGCCCCGCCATCGCGTCCCTGAGCGGCTATGAGCCCGCAGAACTCTTTGCCCTCTCCCTGCGCCAGCTGCTCCCCGATGAGTCCTGGAAACAGCTTCGCGACGGCATCACCGCCTCCCTCGAGGCCTGGCAACGGGGGGATCATGGGCAGACCCGGTGCGTCATCCACTCCCAGCTGCGCCACAAGCAGGGTCATCTGGTGACCATCGAGACGGTCACCACCTTGCACGGCAGCACCAGCACAAGACCGGACGCCATTTTGGGGGTGACCCGGGATGTCACCGAACGTTCGGCCCGGGAGGAGATGATGCGCCGCCTCGCCTTCTATGACCCCCTCACCGGCCTGGCCAACCGCCGCCTGCTGCAACAGCGGCTCAAGGAGACCCTGGAGCAGGCTCCCCAGCAGCCCCTGGCCCTGGTCTTCATCGATCTCGACCACTTCAAACCCATCAATGACACCTTCGGCCACGAAACCGGCGACCTGCTGCTCAAGTTGGTGGCCGAGCGCATGGGGGAGTGCGTCAGAGAAGAAGACCTGGTGGCACGCCTTGGGGGGGACGAATTCGTGATCATGCTGCCCGATACGGATGCCTCGGCCCTCGCGGTCGCCGACAAGCTGCACCACTGCCTGCATCACCCCTTCCAGCTTGAGCAGCAGGCGCTGCGCATCTCCGGCAGCATAGGGGTCGCCCTCTATCCGGATCACGGCACCGACCCCAAGACCCTGATGCACCACGCCGATCAGGCCATGTATCAAGCCAAGCACCATGGCCGGGGCAGGGTCTGCCTGTTTTCCACCGGGCAGGATCCCCTCCCCGGCACCCTGCAATGGCAGCCCGCCCACGCATGCGGCCACCCCCGCATCGATGCGGACCACCGCCAGCTCTACCTGCTGGCCAACCGCTTGCTCGAGCACATGCAGGATCCCGGCATCCATCCCGATGCCTTGCTGGCAGACATGGCGCAGATATTCGAGATGGCGCGCCAGCACTTCCTCCTCGAAGAGCAGGTCCTCGCGCAATATGGCTATGAGGAGCTGGCGGCCCATCGCCAGGAGCACCAGCATCTGCTGAAAAAAGCCGGTCAGCTGATGGCGGCCGCACAGGCGGGCACCCTTGGCAACGACGCCCTGCTCAACTTCATCATCCAGGAGCTGGTCGTGGGTCACATGAGCCAGGCGGATCGCCGTTATTTCCCCCTGATGAAAACCTGCGATGCCCGCGAGGCGGTGTGATGCCAGAAAACAGGGGGCATTGGCCCCCTGTGTTTACCTCTGACTTCGGCGCACAAGCAGGCTGTAGTAGAGCAGCGGGATCACCACCAGGGTGAGCAGGGTGGAAACCAGGATCCCGAAAATCAGGCTGATGGCCAGACCGTTGAAGATGGGATCATCGAGGATGAACAGGGCCCCGATCATCGCCGCCAGCGCCGTCAGCATGATGGGTTTGGCCCGCACCTGGGCCGCCGCAATCACCGCCTGCTCGAACGCCACGCCATTCGCCCGCTGCTGTTCGATAAAGTCCACCAGCAGGATGCTGTTGCGTACGATGATCCCGGCCAGGGCGATCATCCCGATCATCGAGGTGGCGGTGAACTGGGCCCCCAGCAGGGCGTGACCCGGCATCACCCCGATGAGGGTGAGTGGAATGGGGGCCATGATGATGAGCGGCACCAGATAGGATCGGAACTGGGCAACCACCAGCAGGTAGATGAGGATCATCCCCACCCCGTAGGCTAGCCCCATGTCGCGGAAGGTCTCGTAGGTAATCTTCCACTCCCCGTCCCACAACAGCGCCACCTCTCCCAGTTTGTCGGGCTGCTGCACGTAATACTGGGGCAGCGAGATGTCGGCACCGGCGGCAAACATGCCGTAGAGCGGGCTGTCGGCATGGCCGCCCATGTCGGCCACCACCATCACCATGGGCTGCATGTTCTTGTGCATGATATAGCTGGGAGCCACCTCATCGCGGCGACTCACCAGCTCGGAGACCCGCACCAGCTGGCCGCTCTGGCTGCGCACCTTGAGGGCCAGTACGCCCGCCAGATCCCGCTTGTCGCCGGGAGCGAGCTCGATGCGGATCGGCACCGGATACTTGGCGCCGTGCCCCTGCAGCCAGCTGGCATCCTGATAGCCCACCCCGCCATTGAGGGTGCTCACCAGGTCCCCGAGATCGACTCCGAGCAGGGCGGCCTTGCTGCGATCCACCACCAGCCGCCACTTGGGTTGCGGGTCGGTCAGATAGATATCCACGTCCACCAGATCGGTCGTTGCCACGAAACGGGCCTGTACCGCGCGCGCCGCGGCTTCACGGGCGGCCTGAGTCGGGCCATAGACCTCGGCGACTATGGGTGACCAGACCGGCGGGCCGGGTGGCACTTCCACGACTTTCAGGTTGCCCCCCACCGTGCTGGCGATGGCCTGCAGCGGTGCCCGTACCGACTGGGCAATCTGGTGACTGCTGCGATCCCGCTCATGCTTGTCCACCAGATTGACCTGAATATCCCCCACGTTGGCGCCGCTGCGGATAAAGTAGTGGCGCACCAGCCCGTTGAAGTTGATGGGGGCCGCACTGCCGGCGTAGATCTGGTAGTCCTTCACTTCCTCCACCTTGGCAAGCTCCCGCCCGACCGCCAGCAGGGTGCGCTCAGTCTGCTCCAGGGTCGCCCCCTCCGGCATATCGAGCACCAGCTGGAACTCCGATTTGTTGTCAAAGGGGAGCATCTTGAGCACCACCCACTGCACCACTGGCATGGCGGCGGCTGCCCCGACCAGCAGCAGGATAACCAGCCAGAGCTTGTGCCTCGCTCTCTTGGCCCCATCACCGATCAGAAAAGGGGTCATCAGCCGGTGAAAAAGACCGACCTTGGCCTCGCCGTGGACACCGTGTACCTCCCCCTTGAGCAAATGGCTCGCCAGCCAGGGTGAGAAGATAAAGGCCACCAGCAGGGAGATAAGCATCCCCATGCTGGCATTGATGGGGATGGGGCTCATGTAGGGGCCCATCAGGCCGCTGACAAAGGCCATCGGCAGCAGTGCCGCGATGACGGTCAGGGTCGCCAGTATGGTCGGCCCCCCCACCTCGTCCACCGCCCCCGGAATAAGATCCTTGAGCGCCCCCTTGCCCAGACCGCGATGGCGGTGGATGTTCTCCACCACCACGATGGCGTCATCCACCAGAATGCCGATGGAGAAGATCAGCGCAAACAGCGACACCCGGTTGAGGGTAAAGCCCCAGGCCCAGCTGGCAAACAGGGTCAGCGCCAGGGTGATGACGATGGCAACGCCCACCACCAGTGCCTCGCGCCAGCCCATGCTCACCAGCACCAGCAACACCACCGCCGTGGTGGCAAAGATCAGCTTGCCGATCAGGGTGTTGGATTTGGTCTCGGCGGTGACGCCGTAGTCACGGGTCACCGTCACCTCGACCCCGGCAGGGATCAGCCGATTCTGCAAACTCTCGACCCGCGCCTCTACCCTCTTGGCCACCTCGACCGCGTTCTGGCCCGGCTGCTTGCCGATAGCCAGGGTCACTGCCGGATAGCTGCGATCCCCCAGCCCCATCCAGCTGCGCTTGGTCGGGGTCTCCTGACCTAGGGAGACCTTGGCAACCTCCCCCAGATAGACCGGCTTGCCGTCGTGCAGCCCCACCACCAGTTCTCTAGCCTCCTGCTCGCTTTGCAGGAACTGCCCCACCTGCACCTTGATCTCACTGTTGTCTTGCTCGATGGCCTGTGTTGTGCCCACCTGATTGGCGGCCGCCAGTCGCTGACTCAGCTCGCCCCAGCTGATGCCGTGGGCGCTGAGGGCCGCCGGATCCGGCATCACCCGCAGCACGGCGCTCTGGCTGCCCAGCGTGTAGATATCGCGGGTGCCGGGAATCCGCTTGAGTTCGGTCTCCAGCTCATGGGCGACCCGAGTCAGCTCGGGGGCACCCAGCTGCTTGCTCCCATCTTTGCTCCATAAGGTCAAACTGACGATGGGGACATCGTCGATCCCCCGGGGTTTTACCAGTGGCTGACCGACCCCGATCCCCTGTGGCAACCAGTCGCGGTGGGAGTCGAGCTGGTTGTTGAGATCGACGATGGCCTGCTCGCGGCTCACCCCCACCTTGAACACCACCACCAGCAGGGCCCCATCGGGTTGGGAGAAGGAGTAGAGGGTATCGATCCCCTTTATCTGGGAGACCACCTGCTCGGCAGGGGTGGTGACGAGAGAGGCCACTTCAGCCGGGGTGGCCCCCGGGAAGGGGATATAGACATCGGCGAAGGTGACATCGATCTGCGGCTCCTCCTCCTTGGGGGTCACCAGCACCGCAAACAGGCCGAGTAGCAACCCCACCAGCGCCAGCAGCGGGGTGATGGCCGAGCCCTGAAACAGCGCCGCCAGCCGACCGGCAGGCCCCAGCCTCTCCCTGTTGCCGCTCAGCTCGCTACTCATGGGCCACCTCCTGCTGCTGCGCCCAGGCATCGGGGGCCAGCTTGTCGCCGGCTTGCAGACCGGCCAGGATCTCGCACTGTCCCTCGACGCAATCGCCGACCCGCACCGGCGTCAGGACCCAGCCAGCGGGCTGCTGCAGATAGACGCCGTTGAACTCCCCTTGCCGCAGCAGGGCGCGGTCCGGCACCTGCAACACCAGACGCTCACCCCGCTTGAGCTGCACCTTGAGCCACATGCCGGGCAATACCCCGGCGGTGTGCGGCGGCAAGTCGAGGCGCAACCGGAAGGCGTGGGTCTGGCTGTCGGCATAGTTGAAGCGGGTCAGTTTGGCGGGGGTTAGAGTCTTGCCATCGGGCAGCAGCACCTGCACATCCGCAGGCTCACGAGCAAGCGTCAGGGCGGATTGTGGCAACTCCACCTCCACCCGCAAGGTATCGAGGGAGAAGCCGGAGAGCAGCGGGGTACCCGGGGCGACTGTCTCCCCCAGCTCTACCAGCCGCTTGGTCACCACCCCAGCGTAGGGGGCGAGGATGCGGGTATAGCCGTAGGCTTCCCGGGCCTGGATGAGGGCGGCCTCGGCGGCATTGACCTCGGCGCGGGCGGCCCGATCCGTTGCCTGGGCGTTGTCGAGCTGGGCCCGGGTGATCACCCCCTTGGCGATGAGGGCCTGATAACGGGTGAGCTGGCGCTCGGCCTCCACCTGCTGGGCCTGGGCCCTGGCCACCCGCGCCTCGGCGCCGGTCAGGGCGGCAGATTGCTCCTTGCCGCTTATCTCGAGCAGGGGCTGCCCGGCCTGTACCTCGTCGTTCACATCCACCAGCATGCGGGAGACGCGGCCACTGGTCTGGGCCGCGACCGTCCCCTGATGAATGGCGCTCACGGTACCGCTCAGGGTGAGCCAGTCGATGACGCGCTGCGGGGTCAGCGTCAGCAACCCCTTGGCCTCCTCGGCCGCCACCAGGGTGGATGTCATGACCAGCAGGGTGGTCACCAGCAACCGGATTGTGTTCATCATGATTCTCCTTCCCTGGCATCATCAGTCACTTCACGGGATCAGGCGGTACGGGGCTGGCGAGCCTTGTTCCATGCGTGAACCAGCACCCGGTCGACCAGCAAGATCCCGGCCACCATGGCCGCTATAAACAACATTATCATGGGCTGCCCGCTGGAAATGAGACTCAAGGCTGGCCCCGGGCAGATGCCCACCAGCCCCCAGCCGATGCCAAACAGCGCGGCCCCGCCGATCAGGCGGCGATCCAGCCTGGGGGTGGGGACGGCGACGATGGGCTCTCCCAGCAGACTCTGGCGGCGGGGTTTCACCAGCAGAAAATAACCCGGCATAAAGACCAGCAGGGCGCCTCCCATCACGAAGGCGAGGCTGGGATCCCAGGCCCCGGCCAGATCGAGAAAACCGGTGACCCGGGCGGGATCCACCATGCCGGAGATGGCCATCCCCAGCCCGAACAGCAGGCCCGCAAACAAACTTGTCAGCAACTTCATGGCGATCAGCTCCTTACAGCAGATGATGAGTGACGAAGACGGTGATGAAGCCTGCCGCCATAAAGATCAGGGTGGCGACAATGGAGCGCAGGGAGAGCCGCCCAATGCCGCAAATACCGTGACCGCTGGTGCAGCCATTGCCAAGACGGGTACCGATACCGACCAGCAGACCGGCCAGCAGCACAACGGGCCAGCCGGGCAGCGTGGTGAATGCAGGCATGCTGGCCCAGCCCAGGGTCAACGCCAGCCAGGCGCCCGCCCCGAGCCCCAGCAGAAACAGTACCCGCCAGGGCGCCCGGTGTTGCAGCGCACCGGCCAGAATGCCGCTGATCCCGGCGACCCGGCCGTTGAACAACATCAGGATCAGGGCCGACAGCCCCGCCAGCATGCCGCCGCCCAAAGAGAGCAGCCATTGGCTTTCCATCATCAAGATTCCTTATTTTCTGAGTGACAAAAATGGGTTTGCAGCGCCGCCAGCACATCGGCGGCCGCCTCGCTCACCAGCGAGTAGTAGATCTGCTGTGAGACCTTGCGCGAACGGATAAGGCCATGGCGCTTCAATACCGACAGTTGCTGGGAGAAGGCCGATTGCCCGAGCTGGCTGTGGGCCAACAGCTCCCCGACCTCCTTCTCCCCCTCCACCAGCTGGCAGAGCACCATCAGGCGCTCAGGATGGGCCAACGCCTTGAGCAGGGAGGCGGCCGCCGTCGCGTGTCTGTGCATCTCGTCGAATGGGCTCATAAGCATAAATTAGCAATTGCTGATATTTAGTCTATTGTATAAATCAACACTAAATTAGCAACCACTAAATAACCAAAAAAAGAGGAGAGACACATGACAGTCGATAACGGAGTCAGAGTGGTCGCAGGCTGCATCTTGCTGCTGTCGCTGCTGCTCACTGCCTGGGTCCACCCGGGCTTCGTCTGGCTGAGCGTCTTTGTCGGGGTCAACCTGATACAGAGTGCGTTCACCGGCTTCTGCCCCGCCGCCATGATCCTGAAGCGCATGGGCATGAAATAGCCCAAACCGGACGATGAAAACGAGGGAGCTATGGCTCCCTCGTGGTAAAAACCCATTTTGTTTCAATATGTTGCTGTCAGAGCCCCAAGGTTTACCCCTGTTGCCACATCGGCTACCATGTCGCCTCTTTATCACTAGCGGAGACCATCGGTGGGCAACTCATCAAGTGACAGATGCACGCCGACCCTCATCGTCGGCACCTCGGTCGCGAGCTAGCCGCAGAGTCCCTCTGCCGCAACTCGCAACCCTGCGAGAAGCGGAAATCCACTCCCCTCTTCTCTTTTTACACTTGACGTCGGGTGACCCTGGCCAACCGCCACGGGCGCCTTGCCTGCATAGTTTCTGCTTCCCACAAGGAGGCTGCTATGCGTTTTATCTCAATCAAACCGGCTGCGGATCGCGCGGTCGCAACAGGTTCCGTTGCTACCCGGGCTCATCCCCTGCTGAGCAAGCTCGGCCTTGGCATGCTGCCGCGCTGGCTGGGCGGCAAACCGCGCCAGCACCACTACCGGCTGCAGATCCGCTGCGAGGATCGCGCCGATCTGGAGCAGGTGCTGGAGATGGTGAGCCACACCCTGCAACCGGCCGGGCTGCACCCCATGCAATCGATGAAACCGGGTCGCAGCGGCGGACGTGAGCTGGTGCTCAACCTCCAGTGCACCCCGCCCCAGCGCCGCTATCTGGTGCAATTTGTCCATCAGGTCGGGGCAGACCATCCGGTACGCTGGGAACTGCGTCCGCGCCGCGGCGGCGATCCCGAGCGCACCTGACGGCGCTCACCTTGCCCACGCAGTAATCCGGGTCATCGGCACTATCGGGGGCTGGCCAGGCAGGCTCCCTTCCCCCCTTGCGTGCCCGGAGCCAGAACCGCGTCCCAGCGTGCATTTTTCATGCAGGCCTGTCGCACGCACATCCTTGCGATTCATCCGCCATCTCACCTGGCGTGCCATCATGGATTGCGCGAGGCCATCACTGATCAGAAGGAGTACCTCATGAGAATGTGGCAACAACTCGATTTTCTCGCCCTGCTCGACACCCTGGCCAGCCTGTTGCTCGCCTTCGTGCTGGGCAGCCTGGTCGGACTGGAGCGCCAGTACCGCCAGCGCACCGCCGGCCTTCGCACCAACGTGCTGGTCGCCGTGGGGGCGGCCCTGTTCGTCAACCTGGCCCAGCGCATCTATGACCTGCATGGTGGCAGTTACGGGGTCGTCCACGTGGTGGCCTACATCGTCTCCGGCATCGGTTTTCTCGGCGCTGGCGTCATCATGCGGGAATCCGGCAACATCCGGGGCATCAACACAGCGGCCACCCTGTGGGGCGTGGCCGCGGTCGGGGCCGCCTGCGGCGCCGGGTTCGCCCTGGAGGCCATCCTCGGCGCCCTCTTCGTGCTGGCCGCCAACACCCTGCTGCGTCCCCTGGTCAACCAGATAAACCGTGACCCGGTGAACAACATGGACACCGAAGTGACCTATCACGTGACCGCTCTCATCGGCCGCGCTCACCAGAAGGAGGTACTGCCCTGGCTCGAGCAGATGCTGGAGCAGGCCCACTACCCCCTGAGCGAGCTCGACATCACCCCCTTCGGCGATCAGGATCTCGAGATCTCGGCGGCGCTGCTCGCCACCGCCATCGATGGCACCAAGCTCGATGCCCTGATGAACACGCTCGGGGAGCACCCTCACATCAAGCAGATCTTCTGGCGGGCCAGCATTACCGATTGACGCCCTCATACCAGACGCAGCACAAAAAGCCCCGCCGGATCCGGCGGGGCTTTTTCACAGGAAAGGGAAGCCGTGTGCCTAACGGCGGCTGCGCCAGCGCACCCTGGGGTTGATGACCTGGGCGGTCTGGGCTGGGGGATTGCCCGCGATGAGTTGCTGCATCATCTCGAAGGCGGCACGGGCCAGGGCCGGGCAATCCTGGGCCACGGAATCGATGCGCATGGGGATGCAGTCGAGCAGATCGTGATCGTCGAACGTACACAGGCGCATGCCGGTCTCCATCAGTTCCGCCTCGTTGAGGTAGCGCAGCACCCCCTCCAGCAGGGTGAAAGAGGCGGTAAAAAGCCCCTTCGGCGGCGCCCCGAGTTCGTCCACCAGCTCAGACATCAGCTGATAGCCCGAGCTCGGCTGGTAGTCACGGTGGCGGACCCGGTCTGAAGTGGCCTCCAGCCCGGCCCGGTGCAATCCGAGCTCGTAACCCGCCAGCCGGTGGCGGCTGGGGGAGAGATCCAGCAGACCGCCGAAGTAATAGATCTCCTCCCCGCAATCCTCGGCCATATCCTGCACCAGCTCGGCGGTAGCCTTGCAGGCGTCCGAGATCACCATGGGCAGGCGCGACTCACCGATGTGGCGGTCGAGCTGCACCACCGGCAAGCGGTCGTGGATGCGGGCATAGATGTCGTCACTGTGGCCGCTGGAGGCGACGATGAGGCCATCCACCTGACGGCTGATGAGGTTGTCCACCACCCGCTGCTCCAGGGTGGGGTCATCCTCGGAGCAGGCGATGAGCAGCTGGATCCCCGCCTCCCGACAGCGGGCCTCAAGGGCCCGGGCGATGCTGGCGAAGCCGAAGTTGGTGAGGTCAGGGATCACCAGCCCCCAGGTGTAGCTGCGCACCTCCCGCAGGGAGCGGGCATGGATGCTCGGCTGATAGTGGCACTCGTCCGCCACCGCCTGGATCCGCTTGCGGGTATCGTCGGCGATGCGGTATTCCGCACTCTTGCCGTTGAGCACCAGGCTGGCGGTGGCCTTGGAGACCCCCGCAAGCGTGGCTATCTGGGCAATCGTGATCCGTTTCTTCTTCTCCACCTGACCTCCCGGCACACTGACACCGGGCTATTGTACTAGGCAGGTCGCCAGCGGCCAGTGATCGAGGCAAATTTTGCTGTCATCACCACCGCAACGTGCGGAAAGTACTGGGTTTTCGCCGGGGAAGTAACGGGTCGACAAGCTCTGGCGCCCGCCATCGACGAAGCACTCCAGGCTGGAGCGGTCACACAAGACGGTGATCTTGCCCCCAAGCCAGGGGGCGCTTCGCTCCTCCCACTCCCCGCTCTGCCAGTTCTGGCGCCGCAGGATGATGCGCCCCGGCTGCCACACCAGCTCGGCCACAGTGCCGAGGCGAAGGCTCCCCTCGCCGGTCAGCGCCAGATCGAGCCAGGCCGAGTCGATGGCCAGGGCAGGCAGCTCGTCCGGCGCCCCCTCGAAGCGGGTCTGCTCCCCTTTCAGGGCGCCCAGCTCAGCCACCGGCCGCTGGCAGAGCCACTCATCCTGCCAGAACAGCTCCCGCGGGCAGCTCATCTGGTGGATCCAGCCGTGCTCGAGAGTGGGCTGGCTCATCTCGTTCTCCTCCGGCAAGCCCAGCCAGCCGAACAGCAGGCGCCGCCCCTGACTGTCCTGGGTAGTCTGGGGGGCATAGAACTCGAATCCCCTGTCCAACTCGTGGAAAGCCCCGTGCTCGAAGCGCTCGCCGTCGAAGTCACCCGCCAGCCAGCCGCACTGGTAGAGGTTGCGATAATCCTCTCCCTGCGGGGCAATCCCCTGCGGGCAGCTGATCAGCACATGGCGATCTCCCAGGGGGAACAGGTCCGGACACTCCCACATGTAGCCAAACTCCCCGAGACCGCCGCGCCCGCTGCCGGCGATGGGGCCCACCAGTGTCCAGGCATCCAGGGTGTCACCGCGATAGAGCAGCACCTCACCCCGATCGTCCAGGGTGCGGGCCCCCAGCACCATCAGCCACTGCCGACCGTCGTGCCACACCTTGGGGTCGCGCACATGGCCGCTGTAGCCTGCGGGCAGGTCCAGCACGGGTCCCAGCTTGGCAAAGCCCCCCTCACCGTCGGCACGGGCCAGACACTGGTAGGCGGTGCGGCTGCCGTCCGGGTATTTGACGTTGCCGGTATAGATGAGGGTCAGACGCCCCTGCTCGTCGCTCACCGCCGAGCCCGAATAGCAGCCGTGGCTCTCATAGGCCTCGGTGGGCAGCAGCGCCACCGGCTCGTGCTGCCAGTGCAGCAGATCGGTGGAGGTGACATGCCCCCAGCCCTTGTTGCGGTGCTCGCAACCGAGCGGGTTCCACTGGTAGAAAAGATGGTAGCGCCCGTCGTGCTCGATAAAGCCGTTGGGATCGTTGAGCAGCCCCACCGGGGCTGCCAGATGCCAGCGGGGCCGATGGGGATCGGCCGCCGCCTTGAGCTGTCCGGCCAGCAGGGACCGGACAACCTGGTTCAGGAGATGGCTTTCCTTCATCACTCCACCTTGTACTTGAGCAGGTAGGAGGCGGCGAAAGCGGCGCCAAAGGCGATCACCAGACCGATGACGTAGTGGATGAGGCTCATGGGCTGGACGATGGCCATGCCCGGGATGCCGGTCAGGCCCACCGCCGTCATGCCGACCTTGGCCGCCACCACGTAGGCGCCGCCGCAGGCCCCGCCGAACAGGCCGGCCAGGAAGGGCTTGATGTAGCGCAGGTTGACCCCGAAGATCGCCGCCTCGGTGATGCCGAGCAGGCAGGACATGGCCGCCGGCACCGTGATGGCCTTGATCTTCACGTCCCGGGTCTTGAAGTAGACCGCGAGGCAAGCCCCGCCCTGGGCCACGTTGGCCATGGCCCAGATGGGCAGCAGGAAGTTGACGCCGATGGCAGGGTTGGCCAGCAGCCCCGCCTCGATGGCGTGGAAGCTGTGGTGGATGCCGGTGATGACGATAAGGGAATAGGTGCCGCCAAACACCAGACCCGCCAGCCAGCCTGCCTGCTCATAGAGGGCGCTCAGACCGAACGAGATGCCATCCCCCAGCACCCGCCCGGCGGGGCCGATGAAAAGCAGCGCCACGAAGCCGGTGATGATAACGGTCAAAAACGGGGTGAGGATGAGATCCAGGGCGTCAGGGATGCGCTTGCGCAGCTGCTTCTCCAGGTGGGACATGAACCAGACCGCCAGGAGCACCGGGAAGACAGTGCCCTGGTAGCCGATCATGGCGACATCCAGGCCGAAGAAGTCCATGGTCTTGAAGCCCCCGGCCACGCCCCAGGCGTTGGTCAGGGCCGGGTGAGTGAGGATGCCGCCAAGGGTCGCCCCGAGGTACGGATTGCCGCCGAATTCGCGCGCCGCCGTAAAGCCGATGAGGATCGGCAGGATGATGAAGGCTGCCGAGCTGAACATGTCGAGCATGACGAACAGGGCGCTGTCGGCGTTGACCCAGCCGTAGGTGCGCACCATGCCGAGCAGCCCCATCAGCAGACCGGAGGCGACGATGGCCGGAATGATGGGCACGAAGATGTTGGAGAGGGTCCGCGCCAGACGTTGGGCCACGTTGAGCTTGGCCGTCGCCATGTCGGTCAGCTCCGCCTTGCTGGCGGTGCCGGTCCCGGTCAGGGTGACGAACTCCGCATAGACCTTGTTGACCAGGCCGGTGCCGAAAATGACCTGGATCTGGCCGGCGTTGCTGAAGCACCCCTTGACCCCCTCCAGCTTGTCGATGGCGGCCTTGTTCACCTTGCTGTCGTCCGCCAGCACCAGCCGCAGCCGGGTGGCGCAGTGGGCGGCGCTGACGATGTTCTCCTTGCCCCCGAGCAGGGGCACCAGATCCTGGGCTATCGCACTGATATTCATATTCTTCCTCTTATGACCCGCCACGCTGGCGGGCCCTTGTCACATGAGAGTAGGGGCTGTCGAGCCGGGCTTCTAGCCGCAGATCAACAGCCGTCTGCGCCTGATCGCAAAAATTCATCCAGCCGGGTGCGGGTGGGCAGTGCCGTCATCGCCCCCTTGGCGGTGGTGGCGAGCGCCCCGCAGCCGTGGGCCTGAGCCAGAATGGCGGGCAGCTCGGCCAGCGTCGGCAGCGAGGTCCGTTCGGCCAAGGCCGCCAGCAGCCCGGCAACGAAGGCGTCCCCCGCCCCAGTGGTATCGAGTGGCGTCACTTTGGGCCCCACCCACTCCAGCAACTCGCCACCCAGACGGGCCACCACACCGGCCGCCCCCCGGGTCACCAGCACCAGGGCCGGGCCTGAAAGAGTGGCAAGCCCCGCCGCCAGATCGTCCAGACCGCTCAGCAGTTGCAGCTCCTCCACCGAGAGCTTGACCACGTCTGCGAGGGCCATGGCCTCGCGCACCACGGGCAGCATCTCGGCAGGGTTGCCCCACACCTCTGGCCTCAGGTTGGGGTCGAAGCAGACCCGCCCCCCGACGGCACGGATGGTCGCCATGGCTTGCAGACAACTGCTGCGCACCGGCTCGTTGGCGAGCGCAATGGAGCAGGTCAGCAGCCACTGCCCGGCCTGGAAGACCGGCAGATCGGCGGGGCTCAGGAACTGATCGGCGCTCGGGCGCACCATGAAGGTGAAGCTGCGCTCCCCCGCCTCATCGAGATCCACCAGCACCGTGCTGGTGCGATGGGCCGGATCCTGGATCAGGTGGCGAATGTCGACCCCCTCCCTGGCCAGGGTCTCCCCCATGAAGCGGCCGAAGGGATCCGCGCCGACCCGGCCAATGAAGGCCGATTCCCCGCCGAGCCGGGCAACGCCCACCGCCACGTTGGCCGGTGCGCCACCCGGACACTTGAGGTAGTACTGCTCCCCTTCCGGGATCAAGTCCACTACCGCATCCCCCATTACCCACACACGATTCGTCACCTTGTTGCTACTCCACTGCTGCACAGGATTTGCCGGGGTCAGCCCCGGGTTCTGGGTCCGCATTATCAGCTAAACCGTTTTAGCTAACCAACAGATCCCGGGGCCGCCTGCCATTTTTGTGATCGGAATAACGAACTAGAACCAGGTTTCCATCTGCACGCCAAAGTTCCACTCGCCCCCGGCGGTGAAGTTGCTCTGGCCCATGGCATCGGAGCTGGCATAGTTGTCGAGCTCGGAGGACCAGTCCATCCAGGTGGCGAACACCCGAAGCTCGGGCCGCTCGAAGAAGCCGGCGGTCTGCGCCTTGAAGGTCGGCGCGAAGGTGAGCTTGGTGAAATCGCCGCTCACCGCCTGGCGACCCTTGTAGCCCTTGGGATCGAGGTCCATGTACTGCCAGGTCGCCTCGTAGACCAGCTCGACGTTCTGGCTCAGCACCTGGGCCAGGCGGCCATTGAGGGTCACCCAGCGGTACTCGTCCCCCTTCACGTAACGATCCTGGCTGTGCTCGGCCAGCAGGGCCGGGGCCACACGCCAGCGGGGCGCAAGATCGGTGGCGCCAAACACGGCGACCCGCACCGCATCGGCATCCGGCAGCAGCTCGCTGTCGGAGCCCAGCCCCTTGAGCTCGGCACCCAGACCGTGGCCATACAGCACCGCCGCCTTGGAGAAACCGGGGTTGATGCCAAAGAAGCTGTCGGCGTGGTAGGCCACCAGGGTGTGGGCCCCCTTGTTCGCCGCTTCGCTGCCCGCGCCGCCGTCGTTGATGCGCGCCTCGTTGTCCTTGGCGGAGAGGCCGTTCAGCATCCACTGCCAGTTGCCAACGCGGTTGTTCATGGTGAGGATGTAGCTCTCGATGTCGGAGAGACCGCTCGCGCTGATGTCGCCGTAGTCGCGCCCGTAGAGGGAGAAGTTCGCCTTCCAGCTGTCGGCCAGCTGCACGTCGTAGACGCCGCCGCCGGTACCGGCCAGGAAGACCACGTCCGAGTCGAGCCAGTGGATGTCGAAGTTGTCCCGGTCAAAGCGCTTGCCCGCCCAGAGCACCGAGTGCTGGAAAGGACCGCTGAAGCTCGCCAGATCGCCGATTTCGGCAAACACCTGGCGGGTATTGAGGCTGGAATCGCTGGCGGTCCAGTCGTTGCTGGTCTCCACCCCGTCCGCCAGCATCAGCTTGTAGCGGGCCCAGCTGCCATCGTCGAAGGTCTGGGTCTTCAGCAGGTTGGCCTCCATGTAGGTGTCATCCTCGTTGCCAAGGCGACCCACGGCGCCGCCCACCGAGCCGGCCGGGGTGATGTAGGGGCCGCCGCGGCCACCATTGCCGTTGCCGTTCACCAGCAGGCCCGAGCGGGCATAGCCGTGGAACTCGAAGCCCTGGGCCCCGGCGGTCTGCTTGTCCACCTTCTCGCTCTGGGCCTTGGCAACCACGGCGGTCTCGCGGGCTTCGTTTGCCTTGCTCTGGGCCTCGTCGGCCCGCGCTTCGGCAGCGGTGGCGCGCGCCTCGGCTGCCTGCACCCGCGCCTCCAGCGCCGCCAGCCTGGCTTCGATACCACCATCCGCCGCCCACAGCGGGCTGCTCATTCCCAATCCCAGCGCCACGGCCAGCGCCAACTTGCTCTTGAACATCGTCATCGTCCTCACCTGTCTTCTGTCGCCCGTCCGGGCTCTGTTGTTGTTGACGAGCTGAGGATAGCTAAACCGCTTTAGCTGACTCAATATGCCAGCTAAACCGTTTCAGCAGGAGTGTGAGCGGGATAACATTTGTACAGGAGGAATTGGTGGAAGTTGTGAGGAGGATCCCTCATCGGGATCCACTCAATAAGGGAGGATCCAGGCCAGATGGCGGGCAAAAAAAAAAAGCCGGCACATCCGTGCCGGCTTGGGTAACGCGGGTCGCGTTTATTTGGTCAGGTCGTCGAAGAAGCGTTTCACCCCTTCGAAGAAGCCTTCGGATTTCGGCTTGTGAGTCTTGGCAGCGGCGCCGCTGAAGGAGTCGTCCAGCTGGCGCAGCAGATCTTTCTGGGTCTCGGTCAGCTTGACCGGAGTCTCGATCACCACCTTGCACATCAGATCCCCCACCTGGCCGGAGCGCACGGACTTGACGCCCTTGCCCCGCAGGCGGAACAGCTTGCCGGTCTGGGTCTCCGGGGTCACCTTGAGCTTGACCCGGCCATCTAGGGTCGGCACTTCAATCTCGCCGCCGAGCGCCGCCGTGGTGAAGCTGATGGGCACTTCGCAGTAGAGGTCGTTGCCGTCACGGACGAAGATCTCGTGCTCGCGCACGTGAACCTGTACGTACAGATCCCCCGCCGATGCGCCGGTTTCCCCCGCTTCCCCTTCGCCGGAGAGACGGATGCGATCCCCGGTATCGACCCCGGCCGGGATCTTGACCGACAGGGTCTTGGTCTTCTGATAGCGCCCTTCCCCATGGCACTTGCGGCACGGATCCTTGATGATCTTGCCGCGACCGTGACAGTGGGGGCAGGGCTGCTGCACCGCGAAGAAGCCCTGGCGCATCTGCACCTGGCCGGAGCCGTGGCAGGTGGGGCAGGTCTGGGCGGAGCTGCCAGTATGGGCACCGGAGCCGTTGCACACTTCGCAGTGGACCTGGGTCGGGATCTTGATCTCCTTGGAGACCCCGCGCACCGCCTCTTCCAGCGTCAGCTCCATGTTGTAGCGCAGATCGGCGCCACGGGCCGGGCCGCGACGACCGCCCCCGCGACCACCGAAGATGTCGCCAAACACATCGCCAAAGATGTCGCCGAAATCGGCACCACCGCCAAAGCCGCCGTGGCCGCCACCCTGGCTCGGATCCACCCCGGCATGACCGTACTGGTCATAACGGGCACGCAGGTTCTCGTCGGTCAGGACCTCGTAGGCTTCCTTGACCTCTTTGAACTTCTCTTCAGCCCCGGCATCACCCTGGTTGCGATCCGGGTGATACTTCATGGCCAGACGCTTGTACGCCTTCTTGATCTCGCGCTCGTCGGCACCTTTCGACACCCCGAGCACTTCGTAGAAATCGCGCTTCGACATACTCATCCTGTTGCTATATCAGCAGTTACGCAGACGGGCGTTGGTTACCCAACGCCCGTAAATTCATTGACGAATCTGCTCACACTCTTACTACGAAGCCGTGATCAAGGCTCATGTGCTGCTCGGAATCCTCACGTATATATATACGCTCCGGTTCCTGCGCTGCTCTTTACCTTGCTGACGGCCTCTCGCGACAGACCGTGAACAGATTCTGAGCCGATGGGCGAAGCGGACTTCGCCCATCCGGGTCGGGCTTATTTCTTGTCGTCTTTCACTTCTTCGAACTCGGCGTCGACCACGTCGTCGTCAGCCTTGGCGGAAGAGGAGGACTGACCGGCGTCAGCACCGGCGGCGCCTTGCGCCTGAGCCTGCTGCTGGGCAATCTCCATCAGCTTCTGGGACGCTTCCAGCAGCGCTTGCTGCTTGGCTTCGATGGCAGCCTTGTCGTCACCCTTGATGGCGGATTCCAGCTCGCTCAGGGCAGTCTCGATCTTGGTCTTCTCGTCGGCAGGCAGAGCTTCACCGGCTTCGGTGACCTGCTTGCGCACGGAGTGGACCAGACCGTCAGCCTGGTTGCGGGCCTGCACCAGCTCTTCGAACTTCTTGTCCTCGGCCGCGTTGGCTTCGGCTTCGCGTACCATGCGTTCGATCTCGTCATCAGACAGACCGGAAGAGGCCTGGATGGTGATCTTCTGCTCCTTGTTGGTCTCCTTGTCTTTCGCGGAGACGTGCAGGATGCCGTTGGCATCGATGTCGAAGGTCACTTCGATCTGCGGCAGACCGCGCGGTGCCGGGCGGATGCCTTCCAGGTTGAACTGGCCCAGGGACTTGTTGTCGCTGGCGCGCTTGCGCTCACCCTGCAGCACGTGAATGGTCACGGCAGACTGGTTGTCTTCGGCGGTGGAGAACACCTGGGACTTCTTGGTCGGAATGGTGGTGTTCTTCTCGATGAGCGCGGTCATCACGCTGCCCATGGTTTCGATCCCCAGGGAGAGCGGAGTCACGTCCAGCAGCAGTACGTCGGTCTTGTCACCGGACAGTACGGCACCCTGGATGGCAGCACCCATGGCCACGGCTTCGTCCGGGTTGACGTCTTTGCGCGGCTCTTTGCCGAAGAAGTCGGCCACAGTCTTCTGAACCAGCGGCATACGGGTCTGACCGCCCACCAGGATGACGTCGTCGATCTCGCCAACCGCCAGACCGGAGTCTTTCAGGGCGACACGAACCGGCTCCAGGGAGTCTTTCACCATGTCTTCCACCAGGGATTCCAGCTTGGCGCGGGTCACCTTGATGTTCATGTGCTTCGGACCGGTGGCATCTGCTGTGATGTACGGCAGGTTGACGTCGGTCTGCTGGGCAGAAGAGAGCTCGATCTTGGCTTTTTCGGCGGCGTCTTTCAGACGCTGCAGAGCCAGCTGGTCGTTGCGCAGGTCAATGCCCTGCTCGCGCTTGAACTCGTCAACCAGGTAGTTGATGACGCGGTTGTCGAAGTCTTCACCACCCAGGTGGGTATTACCGTTGGTTGCCAGCACTTCGAAGGTGGTCTCGCCTTCGACTTCGTCGATCTCGATGATGGAGATATCGAAGGTACCGCCCCCTAAGTCATACACGGCAACCTTGCGCTCGCCCTTGACCTTGTTGACGCCGTAGGCGAAAGCCGCAGCAGTCGGTTCGTTGATGATGCGTTTTACATCCAGACCGGCGATGCGACCGGCATCCTTGGTGGCCTGACGCTGGGCGTCGTTGAAGTAGGCCGGTACGGTGATGACGGCTTCGGTCACCGGCTCGCCCAGGTAGTCCTCGGCGGTCTTCTTCATCTTTTTCAGCACTTCGGCAGAGATCTGCGGCGGTGCCATCTTCTTGCCTTTCACTTCAACCCAGGCGTCACCGTTGTCGGCCTTGGCGATGGCGTACGGCATGATTTTCAGGTCACGTTGTACTTCGTCATCTTCGAAACGACGGCCGATCAGACGCTTGATGGCGAACAGCGTGTTCTTCGGGTTGGTGATGGCTTGGCGCTTGGCCGGCTGACCAACCAGGATTTCGCCGTCATCGGCATAGGCAATGATGGACGGAGTAGTACGGTCGCCTTCCGCGTTCTCGATCACGCGAGCATGGTCGCCATCCAGAATAGCGACGCAGGAGTTGGTAGTACCCAGGTCAATACCGATGATTTTACCCATTTGACGAATCTCCAAATACTTTGAATAAACTGGCGAGGGGCTCGCCTTGATACGTTAACGGCTAGGTGGGGCCTGCCACTGTGGCTTTCAAGCTCCCGGCATCAAATTTTTTGTGCCGCCGTGGCCTTGCAACCTATATGGGGTCTCAAGTCGGCGCTTCAAGTCCGGCCCTGAAAAAACCTGCATACAGGCCACCTGACAGCCAAATAACACCAGACACGTTTTCTGGCGCCACATCCAACAAAAAGCCCGCCAAGCGGCGGGCTTGGTGAGAACAGCGTGATCAGTCAGCGGACTTGGAGACCATCACCATGGCCGGGCGGATGACGCGGCCGTTGAGCTCGTAGCCCTTCTGCATCACGGCGATCACGGTGTTCGGCGCCACGTCGGCACTGGGCACCATGCTCATGGCCTGGTGGGCATTGGGGTCGAACGGCTGGTTGGTCGGGTCCAGCGCCACCAGGCCAAACTTGGCCACGCCGCTCTGCATGGATTTCAGGGTCAGCTCGACCCCTTCAATCATCGGCTTGAGGGTGTCGTTCTCCTTGTCCGCCAGCTCGATCGCGCGCTCCAGGTTGTCCAGCACCGGCAAGAGCTCTGCGGCGAACTTCTCCAGTGCAAACTTGTGGGCTTTCTCCACGTCCTGAGCGGCACGGCGACGCAGGTTCTCCATCTCGGCGACGGCGCGAATGGCGCGCTCCCGCTCTTCCAGGGAAGCCTGCTGGGCCGCCTCCAGCTGGGCCTCCAGCTCGGCGATGCGGGCCTGCTCGGCTGTCACTTCACTGTCTACATCGGTCGGTTCGACTGGCTGGGCTTCCACTTGCTCCATCGCTTCAACCTTTTGTTCTTCGTGGCTCATGACATCTCCAATATTCAGGGGTTGCGTGTGAGGGTGGCTGGCGTTCAGACAAGCGACACGCGCCAGCAGACCCTGTGTTGGCGCTATTATGGGGACACAGCCCCGGCTTTCAAGGGGAAAAGGGCAGATCGGGCACAATGGCGCCCATCCGCGTGCCAGGCAGCCCCTTTTCGGGGCCGATTGCACCAACCGCCACGGAGGCAGACAAATCCCCGGCAAAGCGCGGTATACTCCCCCCAAGACTCTCCCAGACCCGATAACCTATGGATTCTCCGTTCAAAACCGTTGCCCTCATCGGCAAGCCCCATCACGAGGGGGCCAACCAGACCCTGACCGGCCTGTATCAGTACCTGACCAGCCGCGGCTTTCGCGTGCTGCTGGAGAGCCGGGTGGCCCATACCCTGGGGCTGCTCGGGGAGAACGTGATGGATCTGGTGCAGCTCGGCGAGCAGGCGGATCTCGCCATCGTCGTCGGCGGTGACGGCAACATGCTGGGGGCCGCCCGGGTGCTGTCACGGTTCGATGTGGCGGTGATCGGGGTGAACCGCGGCAACCTCGGCTTCCTGACCGATCTCTCGCCCCAAGACTACCTGCTGCCCCTGGAGCAGGTGCTCTCGGGTCACTTCAAGAGCGAGCATCGCTTCCTGCTGGAGGCCGCCGTCTATCGCCACGGGGAGCGCAAGTCGAGCAACCTCGCGGTCAACGAGGCGGTGCTGCACCCGGGCAAGATTGCCCACATGATCGAGTTCGAGGTCTATATCGATGGCAGCTTCATGTACAGCCAGCGCTCGGACGGCATCATCGTGGCGACACCCACCGGCTCCACCGCCTACTCCCTGTCGGCAGGGGGCGCCATTCTCACCCCCAAACTCAACGCCATCACGCTGGTGCCCATGTTCCCGCACACCCTGAGCAGCCGCCCCATCGTGCTGGATGCGGACAGCGAAGTGAGGCTGCTGGTCTCGCCAGACAACCAGGACGACGCCATGCAAGTGAGCTGCGACGGCCAGGTCACCCTGGCGGTCCACCCGGGGGACGAAATCCTCATCAAAAAGAGCAGCCACAAGCTTCATCTGGTGCATCCGCTGGATTACAGCTACTTCCACGTGCTGCGCAACAAGCTCGGTTGGGGCAGCAAGCTCTTCTAGCCAGGCAACACCTGTGGCGAGGGTCTACCCCTCGCTGCTTTCGACCAGCCGAGGCGGTGCCGGCTCGAATGCCAGATGCACCCCGTTTCGCCCCGCTTCCTTCACCCGGTACATGGCAGCATCGGCTTTGGTCAGCATCAGAGCCAGGTCAGCCTCGGCACTGGCGCACACGACCCCCATGCTCACCGTGACCCCCTCGCACGGCAGGCAGGCCCCCTGCCGGGAGCCCGTCTCTATCTGGCGCCGGATCCGGTCACAGATGTCGCGGGCCATCTGGCCGCTCACGCCCCCCATGATGATGGCAAACTCCTCGCCACCAATGCGCCCCACCAGATCATCCTTGCGTACCTCGGCCACCAGCACCCCGGCCACATAGCGAATGACTTCATCCCCGCAGCCGTGACCAAACTGGTCGTTGACCCGCTTGAAGTGATCGATGTCCAGGACCACCATGCAGCGCGTCTGGCCAGGCGTAGTACCCTCTCCGTGCCTGAAGAGGCCGCGCCGATTGAGCACCTCGGTGAGGGGATCCCGCTCCGAGAGCGCCAGCAATGCCTCCTCCGTCTCCACATAGGCCACCAGAGGCAGCAACAACACCGAGCCGATGGTCAGCACCATGTGCATGAAGAAGATGAGATCGAGCCAACCTCCGTCCCCCATCCGCTCTTCGACTCCCAGCAAGAGCAGCCCCCCCTGGCTCAGCAGGATGGTGAAATGCAGCAGGTAAATGAGCGCCACCGCATGGAGCACCCGCTTCTGTTGCCGGCCGAGAGAGACGATGAGGCAGGCGCACCACAGGTACAACATCGACTCCATCAGAGCCAACACAATGCGCACGGGGGCGAGGCTGGACAGTCCCAGATAGAGCAGCAGCAACACCGCCACGCCTCCCCCCACGGCACGGGGATGCCATGCGCGCTCGTAAAGCGCACAAAAACCGGCGAGCAACAGCAGGATACTCATGAGCGAGACCAGGCCGCCGACCCGGATGCCCAGCGCCGGATGGCCGCCCAACACCCCCAGACTGAGCAGCAGGATGGAGAGGGAGAAGAGAAAAGCGGAGAGGGACCAGTACAGAAAGTTGCCTCGACCTGGCTTCAAGGAGTGGATGAACAACATGATCAGCCCCGACATCAGGTTGATTGCCAGGGAGATCAGCAGCAGGGTTGGGGTATGGATCATCTTGACGCATCCTTGCGAAGAGGTCTGTACACAGCCCAGGCTCAACCAGGACTGTTTCGAGTGTGTCTCAGCCAGCCACTCACCACAAGAGAGCCCCTCAAGGTGGCTTCTCGCATCGCCTCAGCCCATGCCAGGTACGCAGGTTGATTTGCAGGCCATCTGATCGGCCTCACACCCATGCCGCGGCCTTGACATCCTTGCCCTCCCCCTGTTTCGCAAAAATCCTCCCTGCCCACTTTACTGTATATAAGACCAGTATATACTGGATACATACACAGTAATGTTGGCCCATACAGGATGAGACCATGCTGACCCAGCTGACCGTCAACAACTTCGCCATCGTCAAGTTTCTCGAGCTCGATCTGCAACCGGGGATGACCTGCATCACCGGGGAGACCGGCGCGGGCAAATCCATCGCCATCGATGCTCTGGGGCTCTGCCTGGGGGAGCGCGCCGAAGCCAGCATGGTGCGCCCGGGCAGCGACAAGACCGAGGTGAGTGCCCGCTTCCTGCTGGAGGGTAATCCTGCCGCCCGGGCCTGGCTCGCCACCAACGAGCTTGAAAATGACGGTGAGTGCATCGTCCGGCGGGTACTGTCCGCCGAGGGGCGCTCTCGCAGCTATATCAACGGGGTTCCCGTCCCCCTCGCCCAGCTCAGGAACCTGGGTCAACTGCTGGTCAACGTCCACGGTCAGCACGCTCACCAGATGCTGCTCAAACCCGATTACCAGCTCGCCCTGCTGGACGGCTACGCCGGTCATCATCTGCTCCTCGACGATGTGCGCCGCCACTACCAGCAGTGGCGCCAGTTGCAAAACGAGCTCAACCGGCTCAAGGCCGAGCAGCAGCAGCGGGAAGCCCGCCGTCAACTCATCGAATACCAGGTGCAGGAGCTGGACGAATTTGCCCTTCAGCCGGGAGAGTTTGAAGAGATTGAAGAGGAGCATCAGCGGCTCGCCAATGGCACCGATCTGATGCAGGAGTGCGGGTATTGCCTCGATCTGCTCTATGACAATGAAGAGACCACCATCGCCGGTCTGCTGCAGACGGCCGTGGACAGGGCCGAGACCCTGGTCGGCATGGACAGCCGGCTTGGCAACGTGCTCGGCATGCTCAACGAAGCCCTGATCGGCGTACAGGAGAGCCACAGCGAGCTGCGCAGCTATCTCGACCGGCTGGAACTGGATCCAGAGCGCTTCAACGAGCTGGAGAGCCGCCTCTCCAAGGCCATCAACCTGGCACGCAAGCACCATGTCAAACCGGCGGAGCTGGCCCACTACCATCAGGAGCTGGCCGCCGATCTGGCCCGCCTCAACTCCGACGAAGAGCGACTCGAGGGGATGGAAGACGAGCTGGCCTCGGCCCGCCAGGCCTTCGTGCAGGCCGCCGAGGCCCTGAGCCAGAGTCGCCAGCGCTATGCCGAGGAGCTTGGCGCGAAGGTAAGCGCCAGCATGCACGAACTGGCGATGCCAGATGGCCGCTTCGCCATCGAGGTTCGACCCGATGCCCAGAGCAGCCTCTCGCCCCTTGGCATCGATCGGGTGGAGTTCATGGTCACCACCAACCCGGGCCAGCCCATCCAACCCCTTGGCAAGGTGGCTTCCGGCGGCGAGCTGTCGCGTATCAGCCTCGCCATCGTGGTGATCAGTGCACGCAAGATCTCCACCCCGACCCTTATCTTCGACGAAGTGGATGTGGGGATCAGCGGCCCGACCGCCGCCGTGGTGGGCCGCCTGTTGCGCCAGCTCGGCGAATCCACCCAGGTGATGGTGGTCACCCACCTGCCCCAGGTGGCAGGCAAGGGTCACCAGCACATGGTGGTGAGCAAACACACCGACGGCAAGACAACGGAAACCCAGATGCAGGCACTCACCCCGGGCGCCCGGCTCAACGAACTGGCCCGCCTGTTGGGGGGCGATCAGATCACCGACAACACCCTGGCCAATGCCCGTGAGTTGCTCGCAAGCTGACCACGGGGCGGGCGGGACATCCTCCCGTCCATGTCGGCCCTTTCAGATTGACCGAGTCATCATCGCGGTGGCCAGTTGAAGCCTCTTGCCGACGGCGCCGGCCTGGTTGACCGATGCCGTGAGCCGCAAGAAAGAACGAGGGGCTGCCCTGGCTAATCCGCGGCACGTGTCTTGATGCTCAGTCTGAGTCTGTCAGACTGGTCATCACCCAGTCGGGCTTCCATCGCCATGGTCAGGACACCACTCATCTTCGTTGCACTCATTCACATTTCGAACGGACCCACTCCTTCATTTTCCATTCAACTCAGTCTGTTATGATGATGTAAACGGACTCGGTACCTTCAGTTGCCATCGACAGAAGGTGACGCTTGAGGCAAACACACCGGGTTCGTTTGAGCTGACATTTCGCGGGAAGGGAGGATGGGAGCGCGCTTCCGCCGTCTGACCCGCACCTGCCAAGGAGAACTGCTTATGAGCCCGACCAATATTGTGCTGTTGCTGGAAGGCAAGGATTACGAGCAGGAGACACTGGCCAAGGCGAGCCGTCTGGCACAAGGGCTGGGCGCCAACCTGACCTTGTTGCACCTGACCCACAGCAGCAAGACCCGTCGCAATAGTCTGTCCCTGTCACAAGAGGAGCGCAGCGCCCAGGGCACCCTGGATGCCAAGGCGATCATCAGTGAACTCATCACCCAGCTGTCTCATCCGGTGGATTACCAGTGCCTGGTGGTGGATGACGTGGTGCCGGATCTCCAGCGCTGGCTGACCGCCCACCCCGCCGATCTCTTGCTGGTCGGCAGCCGTCATCACTGGATGGAGGGCTCGCTGGCCCGCCTGCTCCTCTACAAACTGCCCCTCGATATCCAGATCTGCCACGAGCCTCACGCCGCCTTGCTCAAAGCCGTCGGTTGACACCACAAGACCCGCTCCCTGAGCGGGTCTTCTTGTTTCTGACGCCCCGCCGTCATCCTCCCCCAGCTTGACCTCCTCCACTGCGTCACCGCCAGAACCACACGATTTCTTACACATTGCTCGCTTCTTTTTGAGGGCCATTTGCTGCACGATATGGCCCTTGCACGCCTTCGCTCGTTTCGTTCAGGTGATAAATGAAAGCTCTTCGAAAACCCGGCAAGCTCGCCCTGCTCGCCCTTGTGCTGATCCCTCTCGTCACCTGGCTGGCCTGGCCAGGCAACACACCGGACCCGGTACTGACCGCAACGGTAACCCGCCAGGATGTGGAGCAGACGGTGCTCGCCAGTGGCGTACTGCAGGCAATCGAGCAGGTGGATGTGGGGGCCCAGGTCTCGGGTCAGGTCACCTATCTCGCGGTGGAAGCGGGTCAACAGGTCAAACAAGGAGAGCTGCTGGCGGAGATCGATCCCCTGATCGCCCAGAACAACCTCAAGACCGCCGAAGCTGAGCTGGCCAGCCGCCGCGCCCAGCTCAAGATCAAGCAGGCACAGCTCAAACAGAACGAGCTTGCCTGGCGCCGCCAGCAGCAGATGTTTCGGCAGGAAGCGAGCTCTCGTGCGGATCTGGAGAGCGCCGAAGCCCAGCTTGCCGTCACCCGGGCCGAGCTGCAAAGCGCCCAGGCCGACATCGACAACGCCATCATCAAGGTGGAGCGCGCCAAGACAGAGCTCGGCTACAACCGCATTCAGGCCCCCATGGATGGTACCGTCGTCTCCATCGTCACCCGGCAGGGGCAGACCCTGGCCGCCAGCCAGACGGTACCGACCCTGCTCAAGCTCGCCAATCTCGACACCATGACGGTCAAGGCCCAGATCTCCGAAGCGGACGTCACCCGTGTCAAGGCGGGCATGCCGGTCTATTTCACCCTGATAGGGGATCCGGATACTCGCTACCACGGTACCCTTCGCACGGTCGAGCTGGCACCCACCAACATCAATGAGCAGACGGCCAGCACCACGGCCACCAGCAATGCGGCCATCTACTACTATGCCCTGTTCGATGTGCCCAACCCCGGCCATCAGTTGAGGGTCGCCATGACGACCCAGGTCACCATCGTGCTCGGCGAGCGCAAGCAGGTACTGGCCATTCCCCAGACCGCCCTCGGCAAGAAGACTGGCGACAACGAGTACGAGGTCAGCCTGCTCAAGGAGGGGGATCAGAGAGAGACCCGCCGCATCAAGACCGGCATGAAGGATGACATCAAGATTGAGGTGGTGAGCGGCCTGACCGAGCATGAGAAGGTGATCCTGGAGCAAGGCAAGCCGGCCCTGCACGATGAAGGGGAGATGGAGCCGTGAGCGAGCCCCTGATCCGTCTCAAGGGCATCGAGCGGCGCTACCAGAGCGGAGAGCACGAAGTGACCGTGCTGCACCCGCTGGATCTCGCCATCGATGCCGGGGAGATGGTGGCCATCGTCGGCGCCTCCGGCTCCGGCAAATCGACCCTGATGAACCTGCTGGGCTGCCTCGATCGCCCGAGCGGGGGCCAGTATCTGTTTCGCGGCCAGGACACCGCGACCCTGGATGCCCTCTCCCTGGCACGGCTGCGCTGCCACCACTTCGGCTTCATCTTCCAGCGCTATCACCTGCTACCCCATCTGGATGCGGCCGCCAACGTGGAGATCCCCGCCATCTATGCCGGCACTGCCCGCCTTGATCGCCAGGCCCGAGCCCGCACCTTGCTGACCCGCCTGGGACTGCAGGATCGCAGCCACCACAGACCCGGCCAGCTCTCCGGCGGTCAGCAGCAGCGGGTCAGTATTGCCCGGGCGCTCGCCAACGGCGGCGAGGTGATCCTGGCGGACGAACCCACCGGCGCTCTCGACAGCCAAAGCGGCAAGGAGGTGATGACCATCCTCAAGGAGCTGCACGCCCAGGGCCACACCATCATTCTGGTGACCCACGACATGGCGGTGGCAAGCCATGCGGATCGCATCATCACCCTGCGTGACGGGCGGGTAGTGGAGGACAGCAGCCATCGGGCGACCGATGACAACGCAGCCTCCCCATCCGGGACGCCGACCCACCCGCAGCCAGGTGACGGCAGCCAGCTGGCCGCTCCCTCTGTCGGGCAAGATGCACAGGGCACAGGCGCCGCCGTCCACACCGCAAGCCGGGGCTGGGATCGCTACCGGGAGGCGGGGCGCATGGCCCTGCACGCCATGCTGGCCCATCGCATGCGCACCTTCCTCACCATGCTCGGCATCATCATCGGCATCGCCGCCGTGGTCAGCGTGGTGGCGCTCGGTCAGGGGGCGCGCGCCAAGGTGATCGACGACATCAACGCCATGGGCACCAACACCATCGACATCTTCCCCGGCAAGGACTGGGGAGACGAGAAGGCCGCCAGCATCCAGACCCTGAACGAGCGGGATCTCGACGCGCTGCTCGGCCAGCCCTATCTGGAGGGGGCCAGCCCCCAGATAGCGACATCCGGCCAGCTTCGCTATCGCAACAAAACCAGCAGCGGCAGCGTGATCGGGGTCGGCAACGACTTTTTCCGGGTCAAGGGGATGACGCTCACCCAGGGGCGCCTGCTCGATGAGCGGGACATTCGCAACCGGACGGCAGTCGCCGTGGTGGATGGCAAGACCATAGAGAGCCTGCTCGGCAAGGTGGACCCGGTCGGCCAGGTGGTGCTGGTCGGCACCCTGCCGGTGCGCATCGTGGGGGTGGTCACCCAGGAGACCGGCTTTGGCCGCAGCAGCCAGTCGGTCAATGTCTGGCTCCCCTACAGCGCCGTCATGAGCCGTCTCCTCTCCCAGCAGCACTTCACCCAGATCACCATCAGGGTCAAGGACGGCGTCCAGCCCGCCCTGGCCGAGCAGGCGGCAGTCGCCCTGCTGATCCAGCGCCACGGCGTGAAGGACTTCTTCACCTTCAGCAGCGACAGCATCGTCAAATCGGTGGAGAAGACCACCGCCACCCTGACACTGCTGGTCTCCGCCATCGCGGTGATCTCCCTCATCGTCGGCTGCGTCGGAGTGATGAACATCATGCTGGTCTCGGTGGTGGAGCGTACCCGGGAGATAGGGATCCGCATCGCCGTCGGCGCCCGCCAATCCGACATATTGCAACAGTTCCTCATCGAGGCGGTGATGGTCAGCCTGCTGGGGGGGCTGCTCGGTATCGGCCTCGCCCTGCTCATCGGCGCTCTCTTCTCCCTGCTCGTGGAAAGCTTCCAGATGCGCTTCTCGCTTTTCTCCATCCTGATGGCCTTCGGGTGCTCCTCCCTCATCGGGATCCTGTTTGGTTACCTGCCCGCCCGCAATGCGGCCAGGCTCGATCCGGTGGAGGCACTGGCGAGGGAATGACGATGCACAACCTATCAAGGCTCGGGCTAAGCCTGATGCTCACCGCCAGCCTCGGTGCCTGCAGCCAGCAGAGCACCTATCACAGACCCGATCTCGACGTGGCGCCAGCATGGCAGCAGGAGAGCCGGGGTCTCACCGTGCAGCAGGCAGGCCCCTGGTGGAAGGGGATTCCAGGATCCTGCGCTCGATCGCCTGGTCGAGGCGGTGCTGGCCGCCAACCCGGACATGCGGGTGGCCGGGCTCAAGCTCAAGAATGCCCTGCTCGGCGCCGATCTGGCTGACACCAACCTCACCCCCTCGGTCAGCGCCAATCTCGGGGCCAGCGGCACCAAGAACATGAAAGTTGACATCCTCCCCCACCTTAGCGCTTCGCGTCACAGGAGGGGGATTCCCATTACTGGGTGATAGCTGCTCGCGCAG
>NZ_JAPDBQ010000015.1:0-44139 GCF_027705325.1 Aeromonas sp. QDB18 | reverse complement strand
CGATTGGATCGGACATACTGAGTACAGTGAAACCAGAATAGAGCAATTAGATCACATCTTTAATCTGATTGGTATGAGTATTATCGATGACACCCGTTTAATTTAGTAAACGAATGCAACCAGGCAGGATGCTGAGCATGCAGACAGGAAGACAGGGACATCAGGAACACACGGCCTCCTATTACGCGGCCACTCGCAACGACCATCGGCAGTGGCCCGAGCTCAGTGGTGAGCTGGATGCGGACGTCTGCGTCATCGGTGGCGGTTTCACCGGCCTCAACACCGCCATCAACCTGGCCGATGCCGGCTACAAGGTGGTGCTGCTGGAGGCGAACCGCATTGGCTGGGGAGCGTCGGGGCGCAACGGCGGCCAGCTGATCCGCGGCATCGGCCACGATACCAGCCAGTTTGCCCGCTGGATTGGTGAGGCGGGCGTGCGGGAGCTGGATCTCATGGGGATCGAAGCGGTGCAGCTGGTGCGCGAGCGGGTCGAGCGTTTCAATATCGAGTGCGATCTCACCTGGGGCTATTGCGATCTCGCCACCAAGGCGCGCCACCTGAAGGGGTTCGAGGAGGATGCCGAGCACCTGGCTAGCCTGGGTTACCGGCACGCACTGAAAATGGTGGCACGGGAGGAGATGCACACCGTGGTCGGGTCGGATCGCTATATCGGCGGGATGATCGACATGGGCTCCGGTCACCTGCATCCTCTCAACCTGGCCCTCGGCGAAGCGCGTGCGGCAGCCAGTCTCGGGGTCTCCCTGTTCGAACACTCAAGGGTGACCCACATCGATTACGGCGAGCGGGTCGAGGTGACCACGGCCCACGGCCGGGTCAGCGCGGACTACCTGGTGATCGGCTGCAACGCTTATCTGGGCGACCTCCAGCCCGATCTCGGGGGCAAGGTGCTGCCGGCGGGTTCCTACATTCTCGCCACCCAGGTACTGGAGAAGCGCCTGCGCCAGCGCTTGCTGCCACAGAACATGGCGGTGTGCGATCAGAATGTGGCGCTCGACTACTATCGGCTGTCGGCGGACGGTCGCCTGCTGTTCGGCGGGGCCTGCAACTACTCGGGCCGTGACCCCCGCGATATCAAGGCCTTCATGCTGCCCAAGCTGCTGCGGGTCTTTCCCGAGCTCGCGGGTACCGCCATCGAGTTCCAGTGGGGGGGCATGATAGGCATAGGCGCCAACCGGCTGCCCCAGATAGGCCGCCTCGAGCAGCATCCCAACGTCTTCTATGCCCAGGCCTATTCGGGCCATGGCCTCAATGCCACCCACATGGCGGGCAAGCTGGTGGCGGAGGCGATCAAGGGGGAGAGCCGGGGCTTCGATCTCTTCAGCCGCGTCCCTCACATGACCTTCCCGGGTGGCCCGGCGCTGCGCTCTCCGTTGCTGGCGCTAGGGATGCTCTGGTATCGGCTGAAGGATCTGCTCTAGGGGGAGGGGGGCTCGGGATTATCCCTGCTGCGTCGCGTCTGGCTCGGCCAGGCGCCAGCCCTGCTCCGTCTTCATCATCCAGACCTGGGTCTCCTGCGCCAGGGCCTGGCCTGCCTCGAAGTCGCCATATTTGCGCTCGAGCTCCATCAGTCCCATCTCCTGCTGGAAGGGGCCGACCCTGTCATAGACGAGATCCTCGTCGTGCAGCACCTGCAACTGATCCAGTCCCTGCTTGAAGTGGAGCTGGTAGCTCACCTTGACCAGATAGACCCCCTCCATCCGCTCCTTCTTGCCGAGCACGGCGAAGTCGCGGATGTCGAACAGGTCAGCATCTGTGCCCGCCTGCAACCTGGCGGTGACCTGGCTCTGGATGGTCTCTTCACCGGGACCTGCGTTGCAGCCATAAAGCCAGAGGGCCAGCAGGGGGATGAACCACTTTTTCATCAAAACTCCGGACGAACGAGACGGGAAAGGGCAAATTCTGCCACGGCGTCGGTCATATACAAGGGATTGCCGGAAAAATGGCGGTCAAACCGGGGGCCCACACGGTTGCACGGGCCACCCGGTATCAGCGCAGCTTGTCCAGCTGGCCGAGAAATTCGGCAGGCCCCATGAAGCCGGTCACCCGCTGGCCGTTCACCTCGTTGCCATCGCGATCGAAGAAGAGGAGGGTCGGCAATCCCAGCACGTTGAGGCCGTTGAGCAGATCCACGTCGGCGTCGTCGTTGGCGGTGACGTCCGCCTGCAGCAGCACCATCTCGCCGAAGCGCGCCTGCACATCGGGGTCGCTGAAGGTCTTGTGCTCGAACTCCTTGCAGGCCACGCACCAGTCGGCGTAGAGATCCAGCAGTACCGGCTTGCCGCGGGCGGCGGCAAGCTGCACCTTGAGATCGTCCAGGGTCTTGATGCGGATGAATCGGGGGGCCTGGGTCTGGGCGGCGGCATTGGCCCCCTCGGGTGGCAGCAGCAGATCCTTGCCCACCACCACAAGGCCCATCATCCCCAGCAGCAGGACGAAGCCGCCGAGGCTCTTGCCCACCGAATGGGCGCGATGCTGGTTGTGGTGATAGAGATAACCGCACAGCACCAGCCCCCAGCCGAGCCAGAGCAGGGTGGACATCTGGTCGCTCAGGAGCCTTGAGAGCAGCAGGATGGGTACCGCCAGCAGCGCAAAACCGAAGAGTTGCTTGATCACATCCATCCAGGCGCCGGCCCTGGGCAGCAGCTTGCCGCCAGAGGTGCCGAGCAAGAGCAGCGGCAGCCCCATGCCCAGGGAGAGGGCATAGAGGGCCGCACCGCCGAGCCAGAGATCGCCACTCTGGGCCACGTAGATAAGGGCCCCGGAGAGCGGCGCCGTGGTGCAGGGGGAGCAGACCAGTCCCGAGATCATGCCCATGATGGCGACGCCGGCCACGGATCCGCCCTGCTGGCGGTTGGAGAAGCCCGAGAGACGGGTTTGCAGGCTGCTCGGCAGTTGCAGGGTGTAGAGCCCGAACATGGAGAGGGCGAGCAGCACGAACATCACCGAGAGGCCGATGAGCACATAGGGGTGTTGAAGGGCCGCCTGGAATTGCAGGCCCGCCGAGGCGACGACGAGCCCGAGCAGGGTATAGGTGACCGCCATCCCCTGCACATAGACAGAGGAGAGCAGGAAGGCGCGACGGGTGGAGAGGCGATGCCCGGCCCCGGCGATGATCCCGGTCAGGATGGGATACATGGGGAAGACGCAGGGGGTGAAGGCGAGGCCGAGACCCAGGGCGAAGAAGGCGGCGACGCTGATCCAGAACCCCTGGCTGCCGAGGGCGGCCGCCAGCCTGTCCTGCTGGCTGCCCGGCACGTCGGTGCCCTGAAGGGGGGCCGCCGCTTCCGCCCGGGCGGGGGCGGCGAGGGGCTCGACGGCGATCCGCTTGTCGGTCGGTGGGTAGCAGAGTCCCTCGGTGCAGCCCTGGTAACTCAGGGTGAGGCTGGCCGCGTCCCCGACCCGGGTCAGCGCCACGGGGATCTGCACCTCCTGGTAATAGACCCGGCTCTTGCCGAAGAAGTCATCCTCGTGCTCGGTGCCGGGGGGCAGGACGGGCTCGTCAAAGGCGAGGTTCTCTCCCTTCACACGGATGCTGTGGCGATAGAGGTAGTAGCCGTCGGCGATGCGTATCCGGAGCAGCAGCCGATCACCCTGTTGTTCGCTCTCGAGGGCGAAGGCCTGATCCACCTTGAGGAATCTGGGCTGGGTCTCGATGCCGAGGCTGCCGAGCAGATCCTGGCTGCTGGCCCGGGCGGGGGCCGTCGTCAGGACGCAGAGCAGGCCCAGCAGCATCAGCAGGAAGGAGAGGGGGCGAGAGGCGGTCATGAGGTCTCCTGTGTCAACCAGTCGAGATAGGCAGGGTGGCCCTGGCTTGCCGGGAGCGCCAGGATCTCCGGTACCTCGTAGGGATGGTGGGCGAGAATGCACTGGCGCAGGGGTTCGAACAGAGCGGCCCGACTCTTGATGACGAGCTGGATCTCCCGGGTTCGCTCCGTCTTGCCCTGCCAGCGATAGACGGAGGTGACCCCGGGCAGCTGGTTGATGCAGGCGGCGAGGCGCTGGTCGAGCAGCTGCTCGCAGAGGCGGTCTGCACTGGTCTCGTCGGGGCAGGTGCAGAGCACCAGAATGGCATCGGTCATAGGGATGGACGGTCTCGGCAACGGGGCGCATGGGCCCCCTGGATCAGCCGTTACTATACCGGGCCGGGGGGCAAATAGCACCCGGCCCCCCGCACCCGGAATAAGTCATGCGCCCGAGATGGACGCTGTGAAAAGGACAGGGCAGAATGAGCGGGCTTGTTCCAATTCTACGTAAGGAAATGTATGACCCAACAGAATGAGCAGCAGAGAAACCGCATGTTGAGCCTGTTGCGTGAAGGGGAGCGCCGCATGCTGGTACAACTGGCCGGTCTGCTGCGTACCAGTGTCGACGAGATCAATGCGGAGCTGGAAAAAGAGGAGCTGTTGTCGGCGTTGGAGCAACCCATCACGGTGGAGTACCTCAACGGCGTGGTGCAGCATCATCTGTTCGAGCGCCTGCACAAGGGGGACATGGTGGCGGCCCAGCGCATGCTGAACCAGTACCAGAGCGACCTCGAAGCCATGATGCGCCAGGAAACTAGGCAGGACGACACCCCGCCGGAAGAGGTCAAGGCCCAGGCCTGACCCCGCGAGGCCCTCTTCAGCACCATCATGCCATCGCATGATGGTGCCTCGCCCTTACCCCTCGAATCGCTTATCCCAGCGCCTTCTGCACCTGTCCCATGGGAATGGGGAACACCTTGTCGTAGCTCCAGTTGTAGACGAAGGCATAGACCAGGTAGAAGAGCACGAAGCCCATATCCAGCACCAGCGCCTCCAGCAGGCCGATATCGAGCCACCAGGACATCACCGGCAGGGCCACGATCAGCAGGCCCCCCTCGAACCCCAGGGTGTGCAGCACACGCTGCCACAGCGCCTTGTGGGTGTGGCCCTGATAGCGCAGCAGCAGCTTGTCCACCCCGATGTTGTAGACATAGTTCCAGACGGTGGCGACCACCGAGAAGAACAGGGCCAGGGGGCCCATGTGGTTGAGCCCGACGCCGGTCACCCAGCTGGCCAGCGGGGCGGCGATCAGCAGGCCAATCAATTCGAAGCCGATGGCGTGGCGCAGGCGGTCACGGGTCGTACGCATGGTCTGTCTCTCTCTTTGGTCAGGGAATGGCGGCAATGTATCGCCAAAACCGGATAGATTCACGTTGGTATCTATCGCTAAAATAGATAGATGTGACGACACAACAGCACGGCGGAGCAGACTCATGACCCCTTCACTGGAACACTTCAAGGCATTGCTGGCGACGGCCGAGACCGGGTCGTTCTCGGCGGCGGCGCGCAGGCAGGGCAAGGCTCAGTCGGTGGTGAGTGCCGCCATCGCCAACCTGGAGATCGATCTCGGCCTTGCGCTGTTCGATCGCAGCGGCCGCTATCCCGTGCTGACCGAGGCGGGGGCCCGCATCTGTCAGGAGGCGGGGGTGCTGCTGGCCCAGAGCGAGCGACTGCAGGCCATCGCAGGAGAACTGGCCAACGGCGTCGAGTCGCGCCTCACCCTGGCCATCGACGATGACTCCCACCTGCCCTGGCTTGGTTCCCTGCTGGAGGAGTTCGCCAGCCGCTACCCGGCGGTGGAGCTGGAGCTGTTGTTCCCGCTGATGGAGGACGTGACCGAGCTGCTCAAGAGCGGCCGTGCCCAGCTCGGCATCAGCTATCAGAAGGCGCACCCCGAGCGGGAGCTGGTCTCCCGCTCCCTGGGGACGGTCACCATGCCCCTGGTGGTCTCTCCGGATCACCCCCTGGCCCACAAGACACCGTTGAAGGAGAGCGACCTGCAAGGAGCTCGCCAGTTGATGGTGACCGGACGGCGGGAGGGGACGGAGCGCCATCGCTTCCGCCTCTCGGCGCAAGTGTGGTGGGTGGAGGGGGATCTCGGGATCCTGGAGCTGGTGAAACTGGGGCTGGGATGGGCGGCGGTGCCCGAGTTTCTGCTGCACCGGCCCCTGGCGCGGGGGGAGCTGGTGGTGCTCAAGCCGGACTTCATCGCCGAGGCGGAACTGGCGCTGGAGTTGCAGTGGTATCGCGCCCGCCCGCTCGGGCAGGCGGGGCGCTGGCTGCAGGAGGCACTGCTGGCGCGGGTGCCTCGCTAGGGGGGCTTCAGTCGATCAACGCATAGGGCAGGGGTTGCAGACCGAGGCTGGAGCCCTCTTCCAGCTTGAGGCGGAAGCGGGCGTCGGCCTCGGTATCCTTGGGCAGCACGGCGGTGAGCCACACCTGACCCTGCTGCTGCCAGGCGTTGAGCACCAGACCGCTGCGGCGCCAGTTGTCACCGAGCTGGATCTCCAGGGTGTCACCGCTGGCTACCTGCGTTGCGGCAGTGCCGCTCAGCACGAAGAGGGCGCGGTTGTTGGCGCCGCGATACTTGGCGCGCGCCACCGTCTCCTGCCCCATGTAGCAGCCCTTGTTGAAGCTGATGCCATCAAGGGCTTGCAGGTTCAGCATCTGGGGGATGTATTCCCCCTGATGGACCGCTTCCAGATGGGGGAGACCGGCTTTGATTTCCAGCCCCCACCAGAGTCCTTCGTCGCCCACCGGCAGGTTCAGGGCCAGCGAAGATGTGCTCGCCAGCAGCCAGCGGTCCGCCTCCACCCTGACTGCCATGCCGCCCTCCACCAGGCCGGTGCCGGTCAGCGCGAAGTGCTGTGCCATCCAGTCGTCCGTCCCCTGACCGGCCAGTCCGGTCAGGCTGCCCTGAAACTCGCCGATCTCGACCTTGGCAAAGATCGCAAACTTCTTGAGTTCCGGCAGCTGGCGGGCCAGCACCGAGGGCTTGGTCAGCATCAGCAGGCTGTCTTCCAGGCAGAGCAGGCGAAAATCGCTCCACAGCTTGCCCTTGGGATCGCAGTGGCCGCCGAGGGTGCTCTGGCCCGGTTGCAGGGCGTTGACGTCGCAGGTGACCTGACCTTGCAGATACTTGGCGCGATCCGGGCCGCCGAGGCGGGTGATGGCCAGGTTGGTCAGGGAAAACAGGGTCGGCTCGGCAGGAAGAAGAGGGGTCGGCAGGCTCACGATGGGATTCCAGAGACAGAAAGTATGTGACCTGCATGGTAAAGACGTAAGGAATGTTTGTCAGCCGGAAAATCCTGCTGCTACCATTCCCCGGTCTTTGTAAGGAGAGTTCCATGTTGAACCCAAGTGAGAAGTCCCGCCTGAAGTGGGCCTGCCGTCGCGGCATGCTCGAGCTGGATGTGATCTTTATGCCCTTCTTTGAGCACGAGTTCGATGGCCTCGGCGAGGCCGAACAGCGCACCTTCATCCGCCTGCTGGAGTGCGAGGATCCCGAGCTGTTCCGCTGGTGCATGGGTCACGGCGTGCCCGAGGATCCCGATTTTGCCGCCATGATCCCCCTGATCCTCGAGCGCAACCAGGCCCGCCACGACAGCCTGCGCTGAGCCCGACTCGCGACCGCCACCCCTCATGGCCAGCCTCGCGTCTCCCCAGCGGGTAGTGATGCCCGTGATCGCCTCCCGCCAGCAGCGTCTGCTGCTGTGCATCCTGTTTCTGTTGCTGCTCTTGCCCGTCGCCAGCCTGATCCAGGGCTGGCAATGGGGGCTGTTCCTCCCTGTCTGGGGGCTGAGTCTGTGGCGCGCGTTGCGCCGCCATCCGGCGGCGAGCGGCGTGCTCGTCTGGGATGGGGAGTGGCTCGAGTGGCAAGGGGCGCGCCATCGGCTGGATCCCCGCAGCCGCATCCTGCCCGGGGTGCTCTGGTTGCGGCTGAAGACGGTGGAGGGCTCCGAGGGGCAGCTCTGGCTCTTCTCCGATGCCCTGGCCCCTGCACACTACCGCGCCCTGGCCCGCGCCATCCACCTCGCTGTCCGCTAGGGGCGTCTCTCTCTACCTGCCACATCTGCCGCTCATAGCAGATGACCCCGCCTGGGCGGGGTCATCTGGGGGAGGGCATACGCCCGAATCGAACGCAACGACCTTATTCCTGATCCGGCGTCATTCCCGATCCGGGGTCAGCACGGTCGGCTTGGAGTCCGGCTGCATGTCCGGATAATCCAGGTTGTAGTGCAGACCGCGAGACTCCTTGCGCTCCAGGGCGCAGTTGACGATGAGCTCGGCCACCTGCAACAGGTTGCGCAGCTCCAGCAGGTTGTTGGAGACCCGGAAGTTGGCGTAGTACTCCTGCACCTCCTGCTTGAGCAGATCGATGCGACGCTTGGCCCGGGCCAGGCGCTTGTTGGTGCGCACTATGCCCACGTAGTCCCACATCATCAGTCGCAGTTCGTGCCAGTTGTGCTGGATCACCACCTGCTCGTCCGAGTCATCCACCTGGCTCTCGTCCCAGGCCGGCAGACTGGGGGGCGCCACGCTGGTGGGCAGCTTGGCCAGGATGTCAGCTCCCGCCTGATGGGCATAGACCACGCATTCGAGCAGGGAGTTGGAGGCCATGCGATTGGCGCCGTGCAACCCGGTATAGGTCACCTCGCCGATGGCATAGAGGCCGGGGATGTCGGTCTGGCCGTTGTTGTCGATCATCACGCCGCCACAGGTGTAGTGGGCCGCCGGGACGATGGGCATCGCCTCCTTGGTGATGTCGATACCGACCGCGAGGCAGCGCTCATAAATGGTCGGGAAGTGCTTGATGATGAAATCCGCCGGCTTGTGGCTGATGTCCAGATACATGCAATCCGCCCCGAGGCGCTTCATCTCGTGGTCGATGGCGCGGGCGACGATGTCCCGCGGGGCCAGCTCGGCCCGCTCGTCAAACTCCGGCATGAAGCGGCTGCCGTCCGGGCGGCGCAGATAGGCCCCCTCGCCACGCAGGGCCTCGGTCAGCAGGAAGTTGGGGTCGTCCGGGTGGAACAGGCTGGTGGGGTGGAACTGGTTGAACTCCAGGTTCGCCACCCGGCAGCCGGCGCGCCATGCCATGGCGATTCCGTCGCCAGAGCTTACATCGGGGTTGGAGGTGTACTGGTACACCTTGGAGGCACCACCGGTGGCCAGCGCCACGAAGCGGGCGCGGATCACCTCGACCTGCTCGGCGTTGCGATTCCAGACATAGGCTCCCAGTACCTTGTTGCCCGGCAGACCCAGCTTGCGGGTGGTGATGAGATCGACCGCGTTGAAGCGCTCCATCAGCTGGATGTTGGGGTGGGCGCGCACCTGGTCGATCAGGGTGAGCTGCACCGCCTTGCCGGTGGCGTCGGCCGCGTGGAAGATGCGGCGATGGCTGTGGCCCCCTTCCCGGGTCAGGTGATAGTGGGATTCCCCCTCGGCATCCTCTTCCTGATCGAAGGGGACTCCCTGCTGAATGAGCCACTGGATGGAGTCGCGGGCGTTGCGGGCGGTGAACTCCACCACTGCCGGGTCGCACAACCCGGCGCCGGCGTTGAGCGTGTCGCTCACGTGGGATTCGATGCTGTCGGTCTCGTCGAACACGGCAGCGATGCCTCCTTGCGCATAGAGAGTGGCCCCCTCACTGATGGGCCCCTTGCTCAGAACCAGGACTTTGGCCTGGTCTGCCAATCGCAACGCGAGGGACAGACCGGCGGCACCGCTGCCAATGATGAGTACATCGCAAAGGTATTCAACACTTGCTTTCATAAGTATCATTGGCCTGGATTAAGAACTGGCCCCATGGTAGCCCAAGGGGGGTTGTGATGCAGCCCGCATCACATTTTTTTCAATGCAAGCGAACTTTCCCTGATTCCTCCTGTCTGAACTTGTGCGCTTAGAAGGGGCCGGAAAAGAAAAACGATAACCTGATGGGGGTTTTACGGCTCTGATGAGCGACCAGAATCTACTGGACGAACAGCTGGTTGAACGGGTCCAGCGTGGCGATAAAAATGCATTCAACCTGTTGGTACGCAAGTACCAGCACAAGGTGGTCAACCTGGTGGCCAGGTATGTCAACAATCCGGGCGATGTACCGGATGTGGCGCAGGAGGCATTCATCAAGGCCTACCGTGCGTTACCGACATTCCGTGGCGAGAGCGCGTTTTACACCTGGTTGTACCGGATTGCCGTCAACACGGCCAAAAACTACCTGACGTCACAGGGGCGCAGACCGCCCAGCAGTGATGTCGAAGCGGACGAGGCTGAATATTATGGTGGTGGTGAAGCCCTGCAAGAGGTGGCCACCCCGGAAAACCTGGCGCTGACCGACGAGATCAAGCGTACCGTGTTTACCGCCATAGAAGCTTTGCCAGAAGATTTGAGAACGGCGATCACCCTTCGTGAAATGGAAGGGCTGAGCTACGAGGAGATTGCGGAGATCATGGATTGTCCGGTGGGTACGGTGAGATCCCGCATCTTCCGGGCGAGGGAAGCAATCGATAAAAAGCTGCAACCTTTGATCGAGCATTAACTGGGGAAAGACAGGCAAACTTATGGCAAATAAAGAGCAACTTTCAGCCCTGATGGATGGCGACCTTAGCGAAATCGAGGTACTGAACGAGCTGGGAACGGATCCCGCTCTGCAGGATACCTGGTCGCGTTACCATCTGATCGGTGATGCCATGCGGGGTGACCTGCCGGTCAATCTGCAACTGGATCTCAGCGACAGCATCATGCTGGCGCTGGAGGATGAACCCGCCATACTGGCGCCCAAGCCGGCACAGCCTGCTGCGCCCCAGGTGCAGCCCGCCGGCAAGGTGATCCCCTTTGTTCGCCGCTTTGGCCAGCAAGTGGGGCAGTATGCCATTGCCGCCTCCGTGGCTGCCGCCGTCATCTTCGGCGTGCAGCAGTACCAGGGCAAGGATGGTGTGCCGACCAGCCCGGTGCTCAATACCATACCCGTGGGTGGCAGTGCTGCGCCGGTGAGCGTGCACTATCCCCAGGATGGCAGCCGGACCGGTGTGCGTCAGCAAGGTCTGAGCGAGCAGCAGATGCAGGAGCAGCGCGAGCGCATCAATGCCTTCCTGCGCGACCATCAACTGCAACAGCGTCTGCTGCAAGACAAGCAGATTCAGGAATAACGCATTTTTAGGGATCAGATCGTGCGCCAGTCCAGCCGTATCCTGCTGGCCTCTCTCCTGTTGATTTGTGCCAAGGCCTCGGCCGACGATCTGTCGGCCGAGGCCTTGTTGCAGCAGATGCAGAGTGCCGTTTCGCAACAGAACTTCGAATTGTCCATGGTCAAGGCCCGCCAGGGGCGCCTCGAGCCTATCCGTTTCAGCCACGGGATCATCGATGGCAAGGAGGTGGCTCACCTGAGCTATCTCGACGGCAAGGCCGTGGAGTTCCTGCAACGCCAGAACGAATACACCTTCTTCGAAAACACCCATGAACCCTACACCCTCAAGGGGGCGCGTTTCCCCGGGGTCTGGTCGAGCCTGGTGAGGATGCCGCTGCCCCGGGTGATGGAGAGTTATGACCCCGTGCTGGCGGGCCGCAGCCGGGTGGCCGGCCTGGTGGCACAAGTGGTGCGGCTGGTGCCCAAGGAGGCGGACAAGTACGGCTTCGTGCTCTGGATTGATGAACAGAGCCATCTGCTGCTGCGGGTGGACATGGTGGATCGGGAAGGCAATCTGGTGGAGCAGGTGCTGGGGGTGGATCTGGACAGGCAATCTGCGCCGGCCCCCTGGCTGGTCACCCTGGCACGCAGCAAGCTGCCGGATGCGCTGGCGCTGGAAGATGCCTATCCCGCTCCCCAGCAGACCCTCAACTGGCACCTGACCTGGTTGCCCGATGGCTTCAAGGTGCTCTCTCAGGATCGGCATCAGCTGGTCAGCACCAGTCTGCCGGTGGATTACATGATGCTCTCCGATGGGCTGGTGGATCTCTCCGTCTACGTCTCACGGGTCGATCCCAAGCAGGCGGTGCGCCAGCAGTTGATTCGCCAGGGGGCCACCTCGCTGGTGAGCTTCGTCAACGAGGTCGGGGTGGAGATCACCGTGGTGGGCGAGGTGCCCGCCGAAACCGCCAAGCGCATCGCCGAGGCAGTGCAGCCATTGGCCCGCAACGAGGCGGTGCAGTGAGTCTTTGCCGTGAGACTTGCCCTGAGGGTGCCGCCGTGCTGAGATCCGGAGCATCCACCGCCCCCTGTGAGGAGTCATCAGGTGAGTAACATGAGTGAAGAGCTGGCCACAGTAGTGGCCATCGACGGCAATCACGCCTGGGTGGAGTGTGAGCGGCGATCCGCCTGCAGCGGTTGCCACCAACAATCCAGCTGCGGGACCGGCACCGTCGCCAAGGCCTTTCCCATGAAGGCGCAGCGGCTGCGGGTCGCCCTCACCGGCGATGTGGCGGTGGGCCAGCAGATCCGCCTGGGCATCCCTCAGGCCAGCATCCTGCGCGGTGCGGCTCTGGTGTACGTGCTGCCGCTCTTCTGTCTGCTGCTGGGCGCCCTGCTCGGCCAGCTCTGGCTGGTGCCGCTCTTGTCGGCGGGAGAGGGGGTGACCATCCTCTGCTGTCTGCTGGGCGGCGCCATCGGATTTTTACTGGTTCGTTACTTTTCTGACCGGCTCGAGCAGGGGGAATACGGTCCCCGCATGCTCGGGGTGGTGCTCAATACCCGTCATCTCTCTTGAGGGGCCGGGTCTGGCGGAGGGCATCCAGGTGCCCAACGCCCGCCAGACAAGGCGCTATTTGTGGGGCCCGCCGACTAAAGATTGGCCGTCGACCGGGTTATCCAGTAAAATCCTGCCCTCATATCCGACCCTAACTTAATTTTGAGTGATTCTTGCTCGATGAAACACATTCGTAACTTTTCGATTATTGCGCACATCGACCACGGTAAGTCGACCCTGTCGGACCGTCTGATCCAGACTTGCGGCGGCCTGTCCGATCGCGAGATGCAGGCCCAGGTGCTGGACTCCATGGATCTGGAGCGGGAGCGCGGCATTACCATCAAGGCACAGAGTGTGACCCTGAACTACCAGGCACAAGACGGTAACACCTATCAGCTGAACTTTATCGACACCCCGGGCCACGTGGATTTCTCCTACGAGGTTTCTCGCTCCCTGGCTGCCTGTGAAGGGGCACTGCTGGTGGTGGATGCCGGTCAGGGGGTTGAGGCACAGACTCTGGCCAACTGCTACACCGCCATGGAAATGGATCTGGAAGTGGTGCCGGTGCTGAACAAGATTGACCTGCCGGCCGCAGAGCCCGAGCGGGTTGCCGAGGAGATCGAGGACATCGTCGGCATCGATGCGGTGGACGCGGTGCGCTGCTCCGCCAAGACCGGCCTCGGTGTCGATCTGGTGCTGGAAGAGATCGTCGCCAAGATCCCGTCCCCGGAAGGGGATCCGGAGGCGCCGCTGCAGGCGCTGATCATCGACTCCTGGTTCGACTCCTACCTCGGGGTCGTGTCGCTCGTGCGGATCAAGAACGGTTCCCTGAAAAAGAACGACAAGATCAAGGTGATGAGCACCGGTCAGGTATGGGGTGTGGATCGCATCGGTATCTTCACGCCGAAGCAGGTGGACACCGACGGCCTGGGTTGTGGCGAGGTAGGTTGGGTCGTCTGCGGCATCAAGGACATCCACGGTGCGCCGGTGGGGGATACCCTGACCCTGGCCAAGCACGGTGCCGAGAAGGCGCTGGCCGGCTTCAAGAAGGTGAAGCCCCAGGTCTATGCGGGCCTGTTCCCCATCTCCAGCGATGACTACGAGTCCTTCCGTGATGCGCTGGAGAAGCTCTCCCTCAACGATGCCTCCCTGTTCTACGAACCGGAGAGCTCCACGGCGCTGGGCTTCGGCTTCCGCTGCGGCTTCCTCGGGATGCTGCACATGGAGATCATCCAGGAGCGTCTGGAGCGTGAATACGATCTGGATCTCATCACCACAGCGCCGACCGTGGTCTACGAGATCGAGCTGAACGATGGCTCCACCATCCACATCGACAGCCCGGCCCAGATGCCCGCCATCAACAACATCAAGGAGATGCGCGAGCCCATCGCCGAGTGTCACATCCTGCTGCCGCAGGAGTACATGGGCAACGTCATCACCCTCTGCATCGAGAAGCGCGGCGTACAGACCAACATGGTCTACCACGGTAAGCAGGTGGCGCTGACCTACGAGATCCCGATGGCGGAAGTGGTGCTCGACTTCTTCGACCGTCTGAAGTCCACCAGTCGCGGCTACGCCTCCCTGGACTACGGCTTCAAGCGCTTCGAAACCTCCGACATGGTCCGTCTGGACATCATGATCAACGGCGAGCGGGTCGACGCCCTGGCCATCATCACCCACAAGGAGAACGCCCAGTATCGTGGTCGCCAGGTGGTGGAGAAGATGCGCGAGCTGATCCCGCGCCAGATGTTCGACATCGCCATTCAGGCCGCCATCGGCAACCAGATCATCGCCCGCAGCACTGTCAAGGCATTGCGTAAAGACGTCACCGCCAAGTGCTACGGTGGTGACGTGAGCCGGAAGAAGAAACTGCTGAACAAGCAGAAAGAAGGCAAAAAGCGGATGAAGTCCCTGGGCCGTGTGGACGTGCCGCAAGAGGCCTTCCTCGCCATTCTCCACGTCGGAAAGGATTAATCGATGGCAAGCACCTTTTCCCTGATCCTCGTCGTCGTCACCCTGCTGACCGGCATCATCTGGACGCTCGACAAGCTGGTCTGGGCCAAGCAGCGGGCGGCCAAGATTGCCGCCGCCCGTGCCAATGCCGGTCCGGATGTGGACGAGAAGACACTGGCCAAGGTGGCCCCCATGCCGGTCTGGATCGAACAGACCGGCGGGGTTTTCCCGGTGATCGCGCTGGTGCTGATCCTGCGCTCCTTCATCTTCGAGCCGTTCCAGATCCCGTCCGGCTCCATGATGCCGACCCTGCTGGTGGGCGACTTCATCCTGGTTGAGAAGTTTGCCTACGGCCTCAAGGACCCGGTGACCAACACCAAGTTCCTCGAGACCGGTGAGCCGAAGCGCGGTGATGTGGTGGTCTTCAAGTATCCGCTGGATACCCGGGTGGACTACATCAAGCGGGTGGTCGGCATGCCCGGCGATCGGGTCATCTATCGCAACAAGGAGCTGATGATCCGGCCCAAGTGCGATGAGCAGGAAGGGAAAACGTGCCCTGGCTTCCAGAAGCTGGACGTCAAGTTCGAGCAGCGCGGCGAGTTCAGCCAGATGGGGATCCCGCTGGATCGCTACACCGAACAGCTGGGCGATGTCTCCCACGAGACCTTGCGCAACCCGCTGATGCCGGACTTGGTGGACCGCTACTATCGCCAGCCCGGCACCTACCCCGACGAGTGGGTAGTGCCGGAAGGCCACTATTTCGTGATGGGTGACAACCGCGACAACAGCACCGACAGCCGTTTCTGGGGTTTCGTGCCCGAGCAGAACCTGGTGGGCAAGGCGGTCGCCATCTGGATCAGTTTCGAATTCGAGCGCGAGGAAGGGTCCAGCTTGCCGAGCTGGGTGCCGACCGGTGTGCGCTTCAACCGCATTGGCGGAATCAAGTAAATGAATATCAAGATGAACAGACTGCAGTCCCGTCTCGGGCATGTCTTTCAGGATCCTGAGCTGCTGACCCGAGCACTGACCCATCGCAGCGCAGGGTCCCGTCACAACGAGCGCCTGGAATTTCTGGGGGACTCCATCCTGAGTCTGGTGATTGCCGATGACCTCTTCCACCGCTTCCCGCAGGCGGCGGAAGGGGATCTCAGCCGGATGCGCGCCACCCTGGTGCGCGAGAAGACGCTGGCCGAGCTGGGCCGGGAATTCGACCTCGGGGATCACCTGATCCTGGGGCCGGGGGAGCTGAAAAGCGGCGGTTTTCGCCGCGAGTCCATCCTGGCCGACACCGTCGAGGCGGTGATCGGCGCCATCTATCTGGACACGGATCTGGAGCGGGTGCGCAGCCTCCTGCTCGGCTGGTATGCCAGCCGCCTTGGCGAGATCAAGCCCGGGATCGAACAGAAGGATCCCAAGACCCGTCTGCAAGAGATCCTGCAGGGAAGCCGCAAATCCCTGCCTACCTACACGGTGACCAACGTCAAGGGCGAGGCCCACAACCAGGAGTTCACCGTCCAGTGCGAAGTGGATGGGCTGGATGGCCCCCTGGTCGGGATCGGCTCCAGCCGCCGCAAGGCCGAACAGGCCGCGGCGCAGCAAGCACTGGAACGGCTGTCATGAGCACCATGACGGATCCGGCACTGTGCGCTCTTTTCACTCCATCAGCATTGGGAACGCGGTCATGACAGATACCACCTATTGCGGCTTTGTCGCCATCGTGGGCCGCCCCAACGTGGGCAAGTCCACCCTGCTCAACAAGTTGCTCGGCCAGAAGGTCAGCATCACCTCGAAGAAGCCCCAGACTACCCGTCACCGGATCCTGGGGATCGACACCGAGGAGAACCATCAGACCATCTATGTGGATACCCCGGGTCTGCACATCGAGGAGAAGCGGGCCATCAACCGCCTGATGAACCGCGCCGCCACCAGTTCCCTGGGGGACGTGGCCATGGTGGTGTTCGTGGTGGACGGCACCCACTGGACCAAGGATGACGAGATGGTGCTGGGCAAGCTGCGCCACCTCAAGTGCCCCGTGGTGCTGGCGGTCAACAAGATCGACAACGTCAAGGAGAAAGAGGATCTGCTGCCGCACCTCGAGTGGCTGGGACAGCAGATGAACTTTGCCCACATCCTGCCCATCAGCGCCGAGAAGGGCACCAACGTGGAGAAGATCCGCGAGTGGGCCAAGGATCTGCTGCCGGAGAACGTCCACTTCTTCCCGGAAGATTACGTGACCGACCGCTCTTCCCGCTTCATGGCCTCCGAGATCATCCGCGAGAAGCTGATGCGCTTCACCGGCGAGGAGCTGCCCTATTCGGTGACGGTGGAGATCGAGCGCTTCAAGGTGGAGGAGACCGGTCTCTACCACATCCACGGGCTCATCCTGGTGGAGCGCGAAGGCCAGAAGAAGATGGTCATCGGCAACAAGGGCGAGAAGATCAAGACCATCGGCACAGAGGCGCGCATCGACATGGAACGGCTGTTCCAGAACAAGGTGCATCTCGAGCTGTGGGTCAAGGTCAAGTCCGGCTGGGCCGACGACGAGCGGGCCCTGCGCAGCCTCGGGTATGGCGACGACTGATTGCTGACCCCGGCTTTCGTCATCCACAGTCGGCCCTATCGGGAGACCAGCCAGCTGGTCGAGGTCTTCACCCAGGATAGCGGTCGATTCACCCTGGTGGCTCGCGGTTCCCGCGGGCCACGCTCCTCTCTGAAGGGGCTGCTTCAGCCCTTCACCCTGCTCACCATTGCCTGGCGCGGCAAGGGGGATCTCAAGAACCTCACCCAGGTGGAGTGCCCGGATCACTCGTTGCGCCTCGGCGGGGATCGTCTCTTCTACGGCCTCTATCTCAACGAGCTGGTCTACTACCTGCTGGAAGCGCACACCCCCTTCCCCGAGGTGTTCGACGCCTATGCCCGTGCCATCATGGCCCTGGCGGACGGCGAGACCCCGGAGCTGTCCCTGCGCCGCTTCGAGTTCCTGCTGCTGCAGGCCCTGGGCTACGCGGTGGACTTCGAATATGCCGCGGACGACGACTCCCCCATCGACCCCACCCTGCTCTACGGCTTCGAGCGGGAGCTCGGCTTTGTCGCTTGCGAGCGGGCGCCGGATCCCCGTACCCTGTTCCTCGGCGCCCACCTGCTGGCCTTCGCCGAGGGGCGTTTCGACACGCCCCCCTTGCTGCAGGCGGCCAAGCGTTTCAGTCGGCTGGCGCTGCAGCCCTATCTCGGCAAGCGTCAACTGAAGAGCAGGGAGCTCTTTTTGAAGCGAAAAGGCAGTGTTTCAAGCTGATTTTTATTATCTGGTGATGTTTTATGTTTATGACATCGCCTTTCATGAACAATAATGCTGTCGCCGTGGCCAGAACCGGGCTGCGGCGGCACATGGACAGAGGAGCGGGCTCCACCCGCTCCGGCATTCACAGATGACCTGTATCAAGGAGTAAGCAATGAGCGAGATCTACCTGGGTGTGAACATCGACCATATCGCCACCCTGCGCAACGCCCGCGGCACCCAGTATCCGGATCCGGTACAGGCCGCCTTCGTGGCCGAGCAGGCCGGTGCCGATGGCATCACGGTCCACCTGCGGGAAGATCGCCGCCACATCACCGACCGGGACGTGGAGATCCTGCGCCAGACCATCCAGACCAGGATGAACCTGGAGATGGCGGTGACCGAGGAGATGATCGGCATCGCCTGCCGCATCAAGCCCCACTTCGTCTGCCTGGTGCCGGAGAAGCGCACCGAGGTGACCACCGAGGGTGGTCTGGACGTGGCGGGCCAGCTGGACAAGGTGACCGATGCGGTGACCCGTCTTGCGGCCGTCGGCGCCCAGGTGTCGCTCTTTATCGATGCGGATCCGTTGCAAATCGATGCGGCCGCCGCGAGCGGTGCTCCCTTCATCGAGATCCACACCGGCCGCTACGCCGATGCCACCACGGATGCCGAGCGCAACGCCGAGTTCAAGCGCATCGCCGCCGGTGCTTCCTACGCCGCAGGCAAGGGCCTGAAGGTCAATGCGGGCCACGGTCTGCACTACCACAACGTCAAGGCTATCGCCGCCATCCCCGAGCTCTATGAGCTCAACATCGGTCACGCCATCATCGGTCGCGCCGCCTTCGACGGTCTGGCCAAGGCGGTCAGCGACATGCGTGCGCTGATGCAGGAAGCCCGTCAGGGGATCTGATGCCGCTTCGCAGGTATGAAAACCACAAGGGACGCTTCGGCGTCCCTTGTGGTTTTCAGGAGTGGAAGGCGGGGTGAACCCCGTGCTCATCTGGCATGGGGCCGGGCATCCGTGTGCAGAGGGCGAAAGGGAAGGGGCGTCTCAGCCTGGTTCCGGAAGTAGCGCTCCAGCAGGGCGGTGAGGATGGCCTGGCACTCGGCATCCGGCTCGCCGGTGACCAGGGCGGGGCGAAAGTGAAGCTGGAAGGCGCGCAGGACGGCGCGGCTCTGCTCATCCCAGGCGCCGTGCTGGGATAGGCCGTAGCCGTAACGGGCAAGCTGCTGCTGCCATTGCAGCGCATCCCAGGGGATGAGCTGCGTCTGGCGCAGCTCGGCCACCCGGGCCTCGTCGGGCCAGGCGCCGACACCGTAGCGCAGGGCTAGCTCGCGCCAGGGGAACCGGGGGCCGGGATCCTGCTTGCGCTCGGGGGCGACGTCGCTGTGGGCCAGCACCTGGGTGGGGGGGATCTGGTAGCGTTCGACCAGATCCCGGGCGAGGGCGCCGAGGGCGGCGATCTGGGCAGAGGGATAGGGTTGCCAGTGTCTCAGATGGGCGGGCAGGGCCGCGTCTTTCTCGTCATACCCGAGATTCACTATCTCGATGCCGAGCGAACTGGCGTTGAGCCCGGCGTAGTGATGCCAGCGACTGCGTCCGGCGTGCCAGGCCCGCTGGCTGTCGGGCACCAGCTGGTAGACCGGGAACGGTTGCTCGTCGGTGTCGCGGGGGATCAGGTAGTGGGCGCTCACCTTGTGCTCCGGCTCGGTCAGCAGGCGCAGGGAGCGGGCATCCTCTTCATCCGTGTAGTGCAGGATGAGAAAGGCGATGCGCTCGTTCTGGCTGGCGCTCTGATGCTCCTGATTGAGACGATAGGGCGCAGGCTGGCAGGCGCCGAGCAGCAGGATGAGGGGCAGTGACCAGAACCAGCGCGCCGCGAACCGGCACGCACCGCCGCTCGCCGACGGGCGTGGAGTCAGCCGGCGGCGCCAGCCCATGGTTTAGCCTCGCACCTGGCCGGAGGCGGTCATCAGGGCCCGGGCCTGTATTTGGCGGTGAGGCCAATCAGGAAGTTGCGCAGGATCTGATCCCCGCAATCCTGATAGTGCTTGTGATCCCTGGCGCGGAACAGGGCGCTCAGCTCGGACTTGGAGAGGTTGAAGTTCGCGAGCTTGAGGGTGCCCAGCATCTCCTCTTCCTTGTAGTTGAGGCCGATGCGCAGCTTGCGCAGGATCAGGTTGTTGTTGATCCGGTTCGGGATGACCTGGGGCGGGGCATCTTCCCGCACACCGCGGCGCAGGGCGATGAAGCCGTCGAGGAACTGACTCAGTGCCGAGTCCGGGCAGGCGGCGAAGCCCGCTTCCTGTGCCTCGCCCTCTTCGGCCTCTTTCATCAGCCAGCCGTGCAACTGGGCATGGGTGATGGCCAGATTGCCCTTGGCAAAGATCTCGACCATCTGGTCGTTGCTGATGCTGAGGGCATAGCGCAGGCGGCGCAGAATATCGTTGTTGGTCATGTTGACTCCTGTGGAAACGGCGCAGATGTTACCACCTGCCGCCTGTCCAGTCAGAAAAAGCGCCTCAGTCGGTCAGGGCCAGGTAGCGGGGGGCCTCCTGCCTCACCTGCTCCAGGGCATCCTGCAGCTCCAGCAACTCGGGTTCCAGATCGCTCACGGCGACCCCGTCGCGCAGCTGCTGCTCGAGCTGGGAGAGCAGGCGTTGCAGACCCGGCACCCCGGAGTAGGCGCAGCCACCGTTGAGGCGGTGGAGCTGGGCCAGCACGTCTGCATCGTCGGCACTCCCTTCCAGCGCCGCCGCCAGGATGGGCTCCACCTCGTCGAAGCTGGCCAGCAGCATGGTCAGCATCTCCCGGGCGAGGGCTGGCTTGCCGGCGGCCTGACGCACGGCAAGGGGCCAGTCTATCTGCTGATCCCCGTGATTCTGGTGCCGCCGGTGGGCGAAGTCGGTGATGAGCTGCGCCAGCATCCCCTCGTCGATGGGTTTGGCCAGGTAGTCGTCCATGCCCTGGCGAATGAGGCGCTCCCGCTCACCGGGAATGGCATGGGCGGTGACCGCGACGATGGGGGTCTCGGTGTTGAGGGAGTGGTGGCGGATCGCCTGGGTGGCGCTGATGCCGTCCATGACGGGCATCTGGATATCCATGAAGATGATGTCGAACGGCTGGCTCTGGGCCAGGTTGACCGCCTCCTTGCCGTTCTTGCACACAACCACCTCGGTCACCATCTCCTTGAGCATGGCGGCGATGAGCTTGAGGTTGGCGGCGTTGTCATCCACCGCCAGCACCTTGACCGCCTGCACGCTGCGCGGCGTCGGCGCGGGCAGGGGGGCACGGCGTACCGCCTCGGGGGAGAGCAGGGCGTGCAGCAACTTGCGATGGTTGATGGGCTTGGAGAGGCAGTGGACGGCGCCGTGGGCCAGCATGGCGTCGTAGAGGGCCGGCTCGTGGCTGCTGAGCAGCACTATGGTGTTCTGCTGGCCGTCCAGTCCGTCGAGACGGGCAATCACCTGCTGTGGGCTGTGCAGGGTGCTGCTGCCGATGAGCACCATGTCCTGGCTGCTCATCGGGGGCCACTCCTCGTCCACCGTCAGGGAGTGCACATCTAGGTGCCACTCTCCTAGCAGGGCGAGCAGGGAGGCGTGAGTGAAGGGATCCGGCTCCAGCAGCCAGACCCGCTTGCCCTGGATGCGATCCAGCGGAAGCCGCTCGCTCTGGGGCAGGGGCGAGACATCCAGATCCAGGTGGAACGAGAAGACCGACCCCTTGCCGAGTTCGGATTCGAAGCGGATCTGGCCCCCCATCTGCTGCACCAGCTTCTGGGTGATGACGAGCCCGAGCCCGGTGCCCCCATAGCGGCGGGAGATGGAGGAGTCTGCCTGGTTGAAGGCCTGGAACAACTGGCGCTGCTGCTCTTCGGAGATGCCGATGCCGGTATCGCGAATCAGCACCCGCAGGCGCACCTTGTTGCCGTTCGATTCCCCGGTCTGCTCGACACGCACGTCCACGTTGCCTCGCTCGGTGAACTTGATGGCGTTGCCGGTGAGGTTGGTGAGCACCTGCTGCAGACGCATGGGGTCGCCGGTGAGGTAGTCCGGCACGGCGGCATCCACCTGGAGGGAGAGTTCGAGCTGCTTGTCGTGGGCGCTCGGCCCCAGCAGGTGCATGGTCTCGTTGAGGGTGTCCCGCAGGCTGAAGGGGATGTGCTCGAGCTGCAGCTTGCCCGCCTCCAGCTTGGAGAAGTCGAGGATGTCGTTGATGATCCCAAGGAGGTTGCGCGCCGACTTCTCGATGGTCTGCATGTAGTCGGTCTGGCTCGGGGTCAGGCTGGTCTTGAGCAGCTGGCGGGTGAAGCCGATGACCCCGTTGAGAGGCGTGCGCAGCTCGTGGGACATGTTGGCGAGGAACTCGGACTTGACCCTGGCCGCCTCCTGGGCACGCTTCTTCGCCATATCGAGCTCGACGTTCTGGATCTCGATCTGCTCGAGGGTCTCCCGCAGATCCGACGTCGCCTGATCGATGTTCTGCTGCATCTCCTCGTGATATTCGGAGAGCGCCTTGGCCATGGCGTTGATGCCGTTCTTGAGCATGTCCAGCTCGCCGGTGAGCTGGCCGCTGACCCGGGTATCGAGTCGCCCCTCCCTGATCCGGTGCACCGCCTGCACCATGTCGGTGATGGGCTGGGTCACGCTCTTGACCAGACGGAAGCCGAACAGGGTGCTGATGGCCAGCCCGATGAGCACGATGATGACCGCGAAGAAGGCGTCGCGGTACTGCAGGACGATGGCCCTGTCCGTGGCGAGTTGCATGGAGATGTAGCCGATGACCGGCGGCTCCAGATCGCTTGGCAGCGGGAAGCCGTCCAGGCTGGTCTCTGCCTGGATGGGGGTGCGCAGTATGATGTCATCGCCGTTGACGGAGACGCTGGTCAGGGCCGGGATGACGCTGCCGTCCGGCAGACGAAGCTGGCTGAAGTCCCTGTGGTAGTTGGACGTCACGAACAGCTGGTTCTCCTGGGTGAAGACGGCGATGGACTTGATGAAGGGCGAGTTCTTGCGATGGGTGAGCCCGATCAGCCGCTTGAGGGATTCGCGGCTGTGCTGTGTCATGCCGTATTCGCTGGCGATGGCCAGGGGCTCGATGATGTTGATGCCCTGATCGATGAGGTTGTTTTCCAGCTGCTGATAGCGGTGGAAGGTGAAATAGCCGGCGATGAGGCCGCCGATGATGAGGGTCGGCAAGATGGTGAAGGCCAGCACCCGGGCCCTGAGACCGTACTTGGTCATGCCGCCGACCCGCCTTTCGCAAGAGAAGCCATGACCCGGGGCGCATGCAGGCACCGGGGTCGGGCAGGCAATACAGTCACTGTCGCTGTACGGGGTCTCAGGCCGTATCCGGTCATATCAATGGGCCACTTTTGGTCAGAATGGACGATGGGGCGGATGCCGCGGCTGGGGCCCTCAGGCCGTATTTGGTCATACGATTATTCTTGTGGGACAATGGTCTGCCGCAGATTCCACAATCATGACATAGCCACCTATAGGCACCAAGTTTTATGGCCCAGTTTTTCAAGCCCCAAAAGAAATCCACCCAGCCCCAACGTATTGAATTTACGGTAGACAGTCTGGATCACCACTGTGTCGGCGTCGGCCGTCATCAGGGCAAGGCCATCTTCATCGAAGGGGCGCTGCCCGGCGAGGCCATCAAGGCCCGCATCATCGACGACAAGAAGCACTATGCTCACGCCGCCCTGCAACAGGTGGTGACCCCGGCGGCCAACCGGGTCGCCCCCTTCTGCGACCACTATCGCGAGTGTGGCGGTTGCAGTGCCCAGCACCTGGGAGAGGGAGATCAACTGGCGGCCAAGGAGGCGGGACTGGTCAGCCTGTTCGAGCGCCTTGGCAACATCCAGGCGCCTACGCTGGCACCTGCGCTGACGGGGGAGTCCCGCGCCTACCGCCGGGTCTGCCGTCTGGCCATCAAGTTTGACAAGAACGGTCGCTGCACCCGGGTGGGCTTTCGTCGTCGCCAGTCGAACGATCTGGTAGAGATTGCCGGCTGTCCTGTGCTGGCCGAGCCCCTCTCCGCCCTTATTGCCCCTCTGCGCGAATGTCTCAACCGGCTGAAGAGCCAGCGCGAACTGGGCCATGCGGAACTCATTCAGGGGGAGCAGGGCATTCTGATGCTGCTGCGCCACATCGGTCGCCCCACCGAGGCGGATCGGGCGCACTTGACCGAGTTTGCCACCGCCCAGGGGATAGACCTCTATCTGCAGGCGGCGGACGAGCAGATCGAACCTCTGCGTCAACAGTCTCAGCCAAGTTACACGCTGGATGGCCTGTCTCTTGCATTCGCTCCCGGCGACTTCATCCAGGTCAACGGGCCCGTCAACCAGCGCATGGTGGAGCAGGCATTGAGCTGGCTCGACGCAGGCAAGGATGACAAGGTGCTGGACCTCTTCTGCGGCATCGGCAACTTCACCCTGCCGCTGGCCCGTCAGGCCCGCGAAGTGGTGGGGGTGGAAGGGGAGTTCGCCATGGTGACGCGTGCACAGGAGAATGCCCGCCGCAACGGCATCGACAACGCCCGCTTCTACAAGGCGGACTTGAGCGGCGACATCGTGGGCATGTCCTGGGCCCGGGAAGGGTTCGATCTGGTACTTCTGGATCCGGCCAGACCCGGGGCGCTGGAGGTGATGAGCCACGTGGTGGCACTTTCCCCCAAACGGGTGGTCTATGTTTCCTGTAACCCGGTCACCCTGGCCCGTGACAGTCAGGTGCTGGTGCAGGGGGGCTACAAGCTGACCCGTCTGGGGATGCTGGACATGTTCCCCCACACCGGTCATCTGGAGTCCATGGCGCTGTTCGAACGGGGCTGAGTCGAGGCGACCGCATTATTCTGGATGAATCAAGATGCGGTCGTGATGATTTTTCGATGTGCATGATGCTGCCAGAGTGAGGTAAAACAGGTGTTTTTCGCTGCCTTCAACGGGCAGGGCAGAATGCGGTTATCTTGGTTTTCCAGCGGCGGCAGCGCTGTTTGAGCGGGAGTGATTAGGGTAATCTAGGTCGTCGATAGTGGATCGGATGCGGGGAAGAGCCCTGTCACCTTGCGCGGTGACATGCCTTGAAAACTCTTTCATGCATCCCCATTTGAGGCAGTCATCAGTTGATGAGGGGATGAGGAGAGCATCGGCTTTCGACCCCACACTTTTAAGGATTGATACCATGGTTGCGGTGCGCGATATTCATTTGAAAGACAATTTCACTCTGGATGAGTGGGTCAGTTCCCTTACCCTGAGTGAAAGTGACAAGAATCAGCTGCGAACCGTCTACCAGTATTGCCTGACCCTGGGTGACGAAGCGCTCACCAACCGCCTGCTGGTGCGCGGGGTCGAGATGGTGGGCATCCTGCTGATGCTCAGCATGGATCTCGCCACCCTCAAGGCCGCCATTCTCTATCCCTTCGTCGAAGCCGGTCTCATCAGCCAGGAAAAGGTGAACGAGGACTTCGGCCCCAAGATCGCCAAGCTGGTGGAAGGGGTGCTGGAGATGGAGGCCATCCGCTCCCTGCAAACCCTTCACCGCAGCGAAACCTCGCCGGAGCAGGTGGACAACGTGCGCCGCATGCTGCTCGCCATGGTCGAGGACGTGCGCGCCGTGGTCATCAAGCTGGCGGAGCGCATCGCCTGCCTGCGTGAGGCGAAGAAGGCGGATGAGGAGACCCGGGTGCTGATGGCCCAGGAGATCACCAACATCTATGCCCCCCTTGCGAACCGCCTCGGTATCGGTCAGCTCAAGTGGGAGCTCGAGGATCTCGCCTTCCGCTACCTGCACCCGGACACCTACAAGCAGATCGCCAAACAGCTGGACGAGAAACGGCTCGACCGCGAGCGCTACATCCGTGAATTCGTGCAGTCTCTGCGCGATGCCCTGGCCGAGGCCGGCGTCGAGGCCGAGGTCTATGGCCGACCGAAACACATCTACAGCATCTGGCGCAAGATGCAGAAGAAGCACCTCGAATTCAACGAGCTGTTCGATGTGCGCGCGGTGCGGGTGATCACCAAGCGGCTGCAGGATTGCTACGCGGCGCTCGGTATCGTTCACACCCATTTCCACCATATTCCCCGCGAATTTGACGACTATGTCGCCAACCCCAAGCCCAATGGCTACCAGTCCATCCACACCGTGGTGGTGGGGGAGGAGGGCAAGACAGTGGAGATCCAGATCCGTACCGAGCAGATGCATCAGGATGCGGAGCTCGGTGTGGCTGCGCACTGGCGCTACAAGGAAGGTGCACAGGCCGCTGCCAAGACCAGCACCTTCGAAGACAAGATCGAATGGCTGCGCAAACTCCTCGCCTGGCAGGAGGATCTCTCGGAGAGCGGCTCCTTGCTGGACGATCTGCGCAGTCAGGTGTTCGAGGACAGGGTTTATGTCTTCACTCCCAAGGGCGATGTCATCGACCTGCCGGCAGGGGCGACGCCGCTCGACTTCGCCTATCACGTGCACAGCATGATCGGTCACCGCTGCATCGGCACCAAGATCGACGGCCGTATCGTGCCCTTCACCTATACGCTGCAGACCGGCGACCAGGTGGAGGTGATCACCCAGAAGGAGCCGAACCCGAGCCGCGACTGGATGAACCCGAACGCCGGCTTCCTGCGCTCCAGCCGGGCGCGGGCCAAGGTGGCCACCTGGTTCAGAAAGCTGGACCGGGACAAGAACATCGCCGCCGGCAAGGAGTTGCTGGAGAAAGAACTGGACAGGCACAACCTCACCCTCTCCAAGGTGGACAAGGTGGTGCTGGAGCGTTTCCATGCGGAGGAGCTGGAGGATTTGCTGGCCGGTATCGGCAGCGGCGACATCCGCATCAACCAGCTGCTCAATTATCTGGACACCCGCTACAACAAGCCGACGGCGGAAGAAGAAGATCGCCGTCTGCTGGAGAAGCTGGAGCAGAAGGCCAATGTGCCCTTCCGCCCCAAACCCAAGGATCACATCGTGGTGGAAGGGGTGGGCAACCTGATGACTCACATCGCCCGCTGCTGCCAGCCCATCCCGGGGGACGCCATCCAGGGCTTCATCACCATGGGACGGGGGGTTTCCATCCACCGGGAAGATTGCGAGCAGCTCAAGGAGCTGTCGCGTCGCAACCCGGAGCGCTTGATCGATGCGGTCTGGGGGGAGAACTACTCCGGCGGTTACGGTCTCACCATCCGCATTCTCTCCAACGACAGATCCGGCCTGCTGCGCGACATCACCACCGTGCTCGCCAACGAGAAGATCAACGTGATGGGAGTGCGTTCGCGCTCCAACGTGCGCGAGCAGACCGCCGAAATAGACATGGAGCTGGAGATTTACAACATCAACGCCTTCAACCGGGCGTTGGCCAAGCTCAGTCAGCTCAACGACGTGATCAGCGCCAAGCGGCTGTAATGCTCAACCGACCGGCCCCAGTGGCCGGTCTGCATTTTCTCCCTCCTTGTAGAGCATTGAAGACGGATATCACGCGCCCCATCTCCGGCCGCCATGGCGCCACATCATGTGGAGCAGTGGCGTGAGCGGATATTCATGAACCCATTTACTGAATCGAAAGTGAGTTGCCCATGTCCCAACGCTACGACCTTCCCCAACTGCTCGACATCATGGCTAGATTGCGTGACCCGAACGGGGGCTGTCCCTGGGATCTCAAGCAGAGCTTCCAGACCATAGTGCCGCACACCCTGGAGGAGGCCTACGAGGTGGCGGATGCCATCGAGAGCGAAGATTGGCAAGGGCTGAAGGGGGAGCTCGGTGATCTGCTGTTCCAGGTCGTGTTCTATGCCCAGCTCGGCAAGGAGCAGGGATTGTTCGACTTTGCCGACATCGTCGATACCGTGAGCGAGAAGCTCATTCGCCGCCACCCCCATGTCTTCTCCGATGCCGACCTGGGTGACGAGCAGGCGGTCAAAGCGAACTGGGAGGCGGAAAAGGCCAAAGAGCGGGCCGCGCTCGACAAGGAGAGCGTGCTGGACGATATCCCCCTCTCCCTGCCTGCCCTGACCCGGGCAGCCAAGATCCAGAAGCGCTGCGCCACCGTCGGTTTCGACTGGAAGACCCTGGGGCCCGTGGTGGACAAGATCCACGAGGAGATCGAGGAGGTGATGGAAGAGGTGCTGATGGTTGACGTGGACGAGGCTCGGGTGAGCGACGAGCTCGGCGATCTCTTGTTTGCCACCGTCAACTTGGTGCGTCATCTGGGCAAGGATCCCGAGCAGGTGCTGAGGGCTGCCAACACCAAGTTTGAGCGTCGTTTTCGTCAAGTTGAACACTTTATTGCCGCAGAAGGTCTGAAAATGACGGATTGCTCCCTGGAGAAGCTGGACGAGGCCTGGAACAAGGCCAAGGAAACCGAGCAAAGTTGATTTGGCGCAAGACGGGGCGGCGGGGAGCCTGATAGATTTTTGTTCATTGTTTGGGAGTGGGGGTTTTGGTATACTGTTTCCCCGTCCTGCTTCATCCCCGAAGCACCCCTTAAAAATCCCTAAACTTCTTTCAGGTTCAGCATGACGACCAAATATATTTTTGTGACTGGTGGCGTTGTTTCATCCCTCGGCAAAGGCATTGCCGCAGCTTCTCTGGCAGCCATTCTGGAAGCCCGTGGTCTGGATGTGACCATCATGAAACTGGACCCGTACATCAACGTGGATCCGGGCACCATGAGCCCGACCCAGCATGGTGAAGTGTTCGTAACCGAGGACGGGGCCGAAACCGATCTGGATTTGGGCCACTACGAGCGTTTCATCCGCACCAAGATGACCCGCCGCAACAACTTCACCACCGGCCGCATCTATGCAGACGTGCTGCGCAAGGAGCGTCGTGGTGACTATCTGGGCGCCACCATCCAGGTGATCCCGCACATCACCAACGCCATCAAGGAGCGGGTGATTGCCGGTGCCGAAGGCCATCAGGTTGCCATCGTCGAAGTGGGCGGTACCGTGGGCGACATCGAGTCCCTGCCGTTCCTTGAAGCCATTCGTCAGCTGGCGGCCATCGTGGGTCGCAACAATGCCATGTTCATGCACCTGACCCTGGTTCCTTACCTGGCCGCCGCCGGCGAGGTGAAGACCAAGCCGACCCAGCACTCCGTGAAGGAGCTGCTCTCCATCGGTATCCAGCCGGATGTGCTGATCTGCCGCTCCGACCGCGCCATTCCGGCCAACGAGCGTGCCAAGATCGCCCTGTTCTGCAACGTGCCCGAGCGCGCCGTCATCTCCATGAAGGATGTCGACTCCATCTACAAGATCCCGGCGCTGCTGAAATCCCAGGGGCTGGACGGCTACATCACCGAGCGCTTCGGCATCGAGTGCAAAGAAGCCGACCTGGCCGAGTGGGAACAGGTCATCTATGAAGAGGCCAACCCGACTGCCGAAGTCACCATCGGCATGGTGGGCAAGTATGTCTCCCTGCCGGACGCCTACAAGTCCGTCAACGAAGCGCTCAAGCACGGTGGCCTGAAGACCCGTCTCTCCGTCAACATCAAGTACATCGACTCCCAGGACATCGAGACCCGTGGCGCCGAGCTGCTGGAAGGTCTGGATGCGATCCTGGTACCGGGCGGCTTCGGCGAACGCGGCGTGGAAGGCAAGATCCTGGCCGCCAAATATGCCCGCGAGAACAAGATCCCGTACCTCGGTATCTGCCTGGGCATGCAGGTCGCCTTGATCGAATACGCCCGCAACGTGGCGGGCATGGAAGGGGCCCACTCCTCCGAGTTCAAGAAAGACAGCCCGTACCCCGTGGTCGGTCTCATCACCGAGTGGGTGGATGACGAAGGCAACGTCGAGACCCGGACCGAGAAGTCCGATCTGGGCGGTACCATGCGTCTTGGCTCCCAGCTCTGCCACCTGGTGGAAGATTCCAAGGTGCGTCAGATGTACGGCAGCCCGACCATTTACGAGCGCCACCGTCACCGTTATGAAGTGAACAACAAGCTGCTGCCACAGATTGAAGCGGCAGGTCTGAAGGTGACCGGTCTCTCCGCCGACAAAAAACTGGTGGAAATCATCGAGATCCCGGATCACCCCTGGTTCGTGGCCGCGCAGTTCCACCCGGAGTTCACCTCGACTCCCCGTGATGGCCACGCCCTGTTCGCCGGTTTTGTGAAGGCGGCGGGCGAGTATCAGAAGCGTAATTTGAAGTAATTGAAAATAAATGCGGTTGGGGCCCTGTGCCACAGCCGCTTTTTTTGGCATATTTTTGTTGTTTTTTTACGAAACCTGAGGAAATACACATGTCCAAGATCGTTAAAGTGATCGGTCGTGAAATCATCGACTCCCGTGGTAACCCGACCGTTGAGGCCGAAGTTCACCTGGAAGGTGGTTTTGTTGGTATGGCAGCCGCTCCGTCTGGCGCGTCCACCGGTTCCCGCGAAGCGCTGGAACTGCGTGACGGCGACAAGAGCCGTTTCCTGGGTAAAGGCGTGCTGAAAGCCATCGAAGCCGTCAACGGCCCGATCGCTCAGGCTCTGCTGGGTAAAGATGCCAAGGACCAGGCCACTGTCGACCAGATCATGATCGACCTCGACGGTACCGAGAACAAATCCAAGTTCGGCGCCAACGCCATCCTGGCTGTTTCCCTGGCCAACGCCAAAGCTGCCGCTGCTGCCAAAGGCATGCCGCTGTACGCCCACATCGCCGAGCTGAATGGCACCCCGGGTGTCTACTCCATGCCGCTGCCCATGATGAACATCATCAACGGTGGTGAGCACGCCGACAACAACGTCGACATCCAGGAGTTCATGATCCAGCCGGTTGGCGCCAAGACCCTGAAAGAAGCCGTTCGCATGGGCGCAGAAGTGTTCCACAACCTGGCCAAAGTGCTGAAGTCCAAGGGCTACAACACTGCCGTCGGTGACGAAGGTGGTTTCGCTCCGAACCTGAAATCCAACGCCGAAGCGCTGGAAGTGATCGCTGAAGCCGTTGCCGCTGCCGGTTACAAACTGGGCACCGACATTACCCTGGCCATGGACTGCGCTGCGTCCGAGTTCTACGACGCAGAGAAGAAAGAGTACAACCTGAAGGGCGAAGGTCGTATCTTCACCTCCAACGGTTTCTCCGACTTCCTGGCTGACCTGACCACCAAGTTCCCGATCGTCTCCATCGAAGATGGCCTGGACGAATCCGACTGGGAAGGCTTCGCCTACCAGACCGCCGAACTGGGCAAGAAAATCCAGATCGTGGGTGACGACCTGTTCGTAACCAACACCAAGATCCTGAAGCGCGGTATCGACAACGGCATCGCCAACTCCATCCTGATCAAGTTCAACCAGATCGGTTCCCTGACCGAAACTCTGGCTGCCATCAAGATGGCCAAAGACGCTGGCTACACTGCCGTCATCTCCCACCGCTCCGGTGAGACCGAAGACGCGACCATCGCCGACCTGGCTGTGGGTACCGCTGCTGGCCAGATCAAGACCGGTTCCATGAGCCGTTCTGACCGTGTTGCCAAGTACAACCAGCTGATTCGTATCGAAGAAGCCCTGGGTGCCAAGGCTCCGTTCCGTGGTCTGAAAGAAGTGAAGAACCAGGCTTAATTTTCGCCTGCGTTCATGCTTCACAAAGCCCCGCCATCTGGCGGGGCTTTTTCGTTCTGCGCTTATGGACATGTGCGACCTGCATTTTTTATTCCGACCAACCCATCCGGCACACAGGCTTTCTTTTGTCTTGCCTGCGAATATGGGAAACTAGGCCGCTTGAAGGAGACTCAGTGCATGCGGCTACTCACTCTTATCCTGCTCCTCCTGTTGGGAGGGCTGCAATATGACCTCTGGCTGGGGAAAAACGGCCTCTCCGACTATCGGGAACTCTCCACCGCCATCGAGCGGCAGCAACAGGACAACCTGGTACTCAAGGATCGCAACAGTCTGATTTACCGGGAAATCGACGATCTTACCTCTGGCCTTGAGGCCATCGAGGAGTTGTCGCGCAACGATCTTGGCTACATCAAGCAGGGCGAGACCTTCTACAGAATCATTCCTAAAGAAAAGGATCAGGTGACGGAGCCTGATGGTGCCCCCTACGATGACTGATAGCCTGAGCGGCCTGACCGCCATCGTCCCGGCTGCCGGTATTGGCAGTCGCATGGGGGCCAATTGCCCCAAGCAGTACCTTTCCCTGGCAGGTAAATGCATTCTGGAGCACACCCTGGAGCGTCTGCTCTCCCATCCCGCCATCGCCCGTGTGATCGTGGCGCTGGCGCCCCACGACCGCTGGTTTGAGACGCTGACCGTGGCAACCGATCCGCGGGTGCTGCGAGTGGAAGGGGGAAGCGAGCGCGCCTTCTCCGTGCTCAATGCGTTGCACGTGGCAGAAGGGGAGTGGGCACTGGTGCATGACGCCGCCCGGCCCTGTCTGACCCACGAGGATCTCGATGCGCTCATTACTGCCGCCATGGCCTCTGGCGGTGCCATCCTCGGCAGCCGGGTGCGCGATACCATGAAGCGCACCGATGCGGCCGGCAATATCCTCGCCACCGTGGATCGCGAGCAGCTCTGGCATGCCCTGACGCCCCAGATGTTTTTGGTCCGCCCCCTCAAGCGGGCGCTGGAGGAGGGGCTGGCGCTCGGCGCCGCCATCACCGATGAAGCCTCCGCCATGGAGCGCGCCGGTTTCCCCGTGCGCATGGTGGAAGGGCGGGCCGATAACATCAAGGTGACCCGGCCGGAAGATCTCTCCCTGGCCGGGCTCTATTTACAGCAACAACGTGCGTGCCGGTCGGCACGACCCGATTCATCCCCAGAGGAGCAGGCATGATCCGCACCGGACATGGTTTTGATGAGACAGATTTCCGTGTATTGAGGAGGGCGCAGGCATGATGCGGATCGGACATGGTTTTGATGTTCACAAGTTTGGCGGGGTTGGTCCCTGCATGCTGGGCGGGGTGGCGGTGCCCTATGAACAGGGCCTGCTGGCCCACTCCGATGGCGACGTGGTGCTGCATGCGGTGAGCGATGCCCTGCTGGGGGCCATCGGCGCCGGTGACATCGGCCGCCACTTTCCCGATACCGCCGCCGAATTCAAGGGCATCGACAGCCGCATCCTGCTGCGGGATGTCTTTGCCCGCGTGCAGCGCGCAGGTTATGCCATCGGCAACCTGGATGTGACCATCATCGCCCAGGCCCCCAAGATGGCCCCCCATATCGACGCCATGTGCGCCGTGCTGGCCGCAGATCTGCAATGTGATTTGAACCGGGTGAACGTCAAGGCGACCACCACCGAACAACTCGGATTCACGGGGCGCAAGGAAGGGATCGCCACCGAAGCCGTCGTCTTGCTGGTGAAACAATGATGCTTGAACAACTTGCCTATCTGCACGGGACGCCCACTGCTCGCGGCATCCTCAAGGCCGAGGCCGCCGACTTCGTGGTCAATGAAGATCTCGGGTTTGCACCTTGCGGCGAGGGGGAACACATCTTCGTCCGGGTACGCAAAACCGGCGAGAATACCGCCTGGGTGGCTGGCCTGCTGGCCGATGCGGCCGGGGTTGCCCGCAATGCGGTGACCTGGGCTGGTCTGAAAGATCGCCATGCGGTGACCGAACAGTGGTTCGGCATCCATCTGCCGGGCAAGGGCGAGCCGGGTCTCTCGGTCATCGAGAACGACAACATCCGGATCCTTGAGGTGAAGCGCCACAACAAGAAGCTGCGGGTCGGCTATCTCAAGGGCAACCACTTCACCCTGCGTCTAACCGGTCTGGAGCAGGCCGACGGGCTGGAATCCCGTCTGCAGGCGATTGCAACCCAGGGGGTGCCCAACTACTACGGCGAGCAGCGTTTCGGCCGCGGTGGCAACAACCTGGAGGCCGCCAAGGCGATGTTCGCCGGCAAACGGATCAAGGATCGCAACAAGCGCTCCCTCTATCTGTCCGCCGCCCGCAGCATGCTGTTCAATGCCATCGTCAGCGCCCGCATCGAGCAGGGGCTGGCCCATCAGCTGCTGGCTGGCGACTGCGTGATGCTCAAGGGCAGCCACTCCATCTTCAGTGAAGAGAGCGTGACGCCCGAGCTCGAGGCGCGCCTTGCCTCCGGAGACGTGCAACTGACCGCTCCCCAGTGGGGCCGTGGCCGTCTGGCGAGCCAGGGGGCAGCCGCCGAGTTCGAGCAAGGAGTGCTGGCCTCTTATGGCGACTGGTGCGAGGGGCTGGAGAAAGCCGGGCTGGATCAGGACAGGCGCCCGCTGCTGCTCAAGCCGGAGCAGATGAGCTGGCAACGGGAGGACGAGGTGTTGACCCTGTCGTTCTTCCTGCCTGCCGGCGCCTTTGCCACCAGCGTGGTACGAGAGTTAATGCAGGCCGAAGAGGCCGATCACGGTCTCAGGAACTCAACCGATGCGAATTCTGGTCAGTAATGACGATGGGGTACACGCCGAGGGCATTCGCGCCCTCAGCGAGGCGTTGCGTGCCTGTGGCGAGGTCGTGGTGGTGGCGCCGGATCGCAACCGCAGCGGTGCCAGCCACTCCCTGACGCTGGAAGTGCCGCTGCGGGTCACCCGCCTCGATGCGTCCAGTTTTCACGGCATCAAGAGTTATGCGGTCAAGGGGACGCCGACCGACTGCGTTCATCTGGCGGTCAACGAACTGCTGCGCCCTGAGCCCGACATGGTGGTGGCCGGTATCAATCACGGGGCCAACCTGGGGGATGACGTCATTTACTCGGGGACGGTGGCGGCCGCGACGGAAGGGCGTCATCTTGGTTTCCCCTCCATCGCCGTATCGCTGGTGGGCAAGACCCATTTCGCCAGTGCGGCCCACTACGCCGCCCAGCTGGTGCGGGGGCTGATGGTGCATCCGTTGCCTGCGGATCAGATCCTCAACGTGAATGTGCCTGACCTGCCGCTCGAGCAGATCAAGGGGATCAGGGTGACTCGTCTTGGCAATCGCCACCGGGCGGAGTCGGTGATCTGCACCGAGGATCCCCGTGGTCAGCCGGTCTACTGGATTGGTCCCCCCGGCAACCAGCAGGATGCGGGAGAGGGAACGGACTTTGCCGCCATCGAGCAGGGTTATGTCTCCATCACTCCCCTGACCATCGACATGACGGCCTACGGCAGTCTGTCGACCCTGGGCGCGTGGCTGGATCTGCAGGGATGACGTTGTGATAGTACAGCGCCTGTTGAATCAACTGATTGCCCAGGATGTCCGCGATTTCCGCGTATTGGCGGCGATCGCGAAGGTGCCGCGCCAGCTGTTTGTGGACGAGGCCATGGCCCACAAGGCCTGGGACAATACGGCCCTGCCCATCGGCCATGGGCAGACCATCTCCCAGCCTTACATCGTGGCGCGCATGACCGAGCTGCTGATCCAGAACGATCCGGCCCATGTGCTGGAGATCGGGACGGGATCGGGCTACCAGACGGCGGTACTGGCCCACCTAGTGGAGCATGTCTACACCATGGAGCGGATCAAGTCGCTGCAGTTTCAGGCCCGGCGCAGATTGCGCCAGCTCGATCTGCACAATGTGTCGGCCAAGCACGGCAATGGGTGGCTAGGTTGGCCCAACAAGGGCCCTTTCGACGCCATTCTGGTGACGGCGGCGGCCAGTGAGGTCCCCAAGGCCCTGACCGATCAGCTGGCTGACGGTGGTCGTCTGGTGTTGCCGGTGGGTGATGGCCAGCAGACCCTGCAGCTCATCGAGCGATCGGGCTCCCAGCTCACCAGCCGGATCCTGGAGCCGGTACGTTTCGTTCCCCTGATTGACGGAGATGTCGAGTGAAGTTGTTTTCCCGCCTTTATGTTCTGGTGATGCAGTGGGCACGCCACAAGTATGCCCCCTGGTATCTGGCCATCACCGCCTTTATTGAATCCATCTTCTGGCCCATTCCGGTGGATGTGATGCTGGCGCCCATGGCGCTCGGCAAACCTCATCGCGCCTGGCACTATGCCGCGCTGGCCACCCTCTTTTCGGTGCTGGGCGCCCTGTTTGGTTATCTGCTCGGCTATGCCCTGTGGGAGCCAGTGGTGCAGCCGCTGGTGACCTCGGTTGGCTATGAGGACAAGATTGCCCTGGCCGAGCAGTGGTTCGCGCAGTGGGGCATCTGGGTTATTTTTATTGCCAGCTTCACGCCGATCCCCTACAAGGTGTTTACCGTCACGGCTGGCTTGCTCCACATGGCACTGTTGCCTTTCATCCTGACCTCGCTGATCGGTCGTGGCATGCGCTTCTTCCTGGTTGCAGGTCTGATGCGCTGGGGCGGCGAGAAGATGGAGCGCAAGCTGATGCACTATGTGGATGTGCTGGGCTGGCTCTGTATTGGTTTGGCCGTTGCGGCCTATTTCTGGTTTAGTCGTTAAGGATCCACTATGTGTTCGCGTGTTTGGCAAGGTAGCGGTGTCGTCGTGTTGTCATGGCTGCTGCTTGCCTGTTCCTCCAGCAAGACTGCGGCTCCGGTGCACAGCCTGGGCAATGATCAGGTCGCTTCGACCATCCCCGTGCGTCAAGGTATGACCAAGCCCGGCATTGCAGGCAACGGGTACACCGTGGTCAAAGGAGACACTCTCTACTCCATTGCATTTCGTTCTGGCATGGATGTGGCTTCGCTTATCAGCATCAATGGCATCACTCCCCCCTATAACATTTATCCCGGCCAGCAGCTCAGGCTCGATGGCGCTTCCGCCCCCATGGCGGTGGCAACCGTCGGCAGCCCTGTCAGTCGTGGCAGCGTGACGGGGTCTGGCAGTTACGAGGTGCGCCGTGGCGATACTTTGAGCAGCATCGGTCGCCAGTTCGGTCTCTCCAACCAGGCCTTGGCCCAGCGCAACAACCTCCAGGCTCCTTATGCATTGCACGTGGGCCAGGTGCTCAATGTGGGGGGCGCGGGGTCCTCGGGTGGTCAGATGGTGGCAGCAACCACACCGGTGGTGACCAGCACGGGGCCCAAACCCCTGGCCACGGCTCCGGCAGGTACGACCACACCATTTATTGCTCAGAAAACGATTGCTCCTGCCTCGTCAACAGCATACGCTCAGGCGAAAGAACAAAAAACCGTCAGTTCCTCGTCAACACTCTCCTGGCATTGGCCGACCAAAGGGCGGATCGTTGAAGGCTTCTCCGTTGCGGAACAAGGCAACAAGGGCATCGACATTTCCGGCCAGAAGGGCCAACCCATTTACGCTGCGAGCAGCGGCAAAGTGGTCTATGCGGGCAGTGCACTGCGAGGTTATGGCAAGCTGATAATTCTCAAGCACAGCGATGACTACCTCTCCGCCTACGCTCACAACGATGAGTTGAGGGTCAAGGAGGGAGACACCGTGAAGGGCGGAGCGGTTATCGCCAATATGGGTAGCACGGATGCGCCGGATGTGCGCTTGCACTTTGAAATCCGGTACAAAGGCAAGTCGATCAACCCGATGGGCTATTTGCCAAAGCGTTAACTCAGAGAGCTGAGTCTTACTCTGGTGTAGGTCAGGGAGAGATATCATGAGCCAAGAACAACTGGTAATGCAGGATGCAGAGTTAGAGTTCGACGAGGAGCTGGAGGTTCAGGAGGAAGAAGAGGTTCAGGAAGTGGCGGCCGAAGCCGAAGAGACCATTTCCGATGAACTGATGGCGCCCGAGCTGAACAAGGTAATGGACGCCACCCAGCTCTATCTGGGGGAGATAGGCTTCTCCCCCTTGCTCACGGCTGAAGAGGAAGTCTACTACGCCCGCCGTGCCCTGCGTGGCGACAAAGCGGCGCGCAAGCGCATGATCGAATCCAACCTGCGCCTGGTGGTCAAGATTGCCCGGCGCTACAACAACCGCGGCCTGGTGCTGCTGGATCTCATCGAAGAGGGCAACCTCGGCCTTATCCGCGCCGTCGAGAAGTTCGACCCCGAGCGAGGCTTCCGTTTCTCCACCTATGCCACCTGGTGGATCCGCCAGACCATAGAGCGGGCCATCATGAACCAGACCCGTACCATTCGTCTGCCCATCCATGTGGTCAAGGAGCTGAACGTCTATCTGCGCACTGCGCGCGAGCTTTCTCATCGTCTCGACCATGAGCCGACCGCCGAGGATATCGCCTCTGCACTGGATCGCTCTGTGGACGATGTGAATCGCATGCTCAAGCTCAACGAGAAGATCACCTCGGTGGATACTCCCATTGGTGGCGATCGCGACAAGGCGCTGCTGGACGTGCTCTCCGACGAGCGCGGCATGGGGCCCGAGCTGGAGTCCCAGGAAGATGACATGCGCAGCAGCATAGTGCACTGGCTGGAGGAGCTAAATCCCAAGCAGCGCGAAGTGCTGGCCCGCCGTTTCGGTCTGCTCGGCTATGAACCGGCCACCCTGGAAGACGTGGGCGCCGAGATTGGTTTGACCCGCGAGCGGGTGCGCCAGATCCAGGTGGAAGGGTTGCGCCGTCTGCGGGAGATCCTGCTGGGGCAGGGGCTCTCCATTGAGGCGCTATTCCGCACCAATTAAACGGGTATGAATACCGTCATCAAGATGAAAAAGGGGCCGCAGGCCCCTTTCTTTTTGTCGTGGATCTTCCGGATCATACCGGATCCAGAGTGTCCAGCGGCCAGCGCGGCACGGCCTTGACGACGAGGGGTTCGAAGACTCCCGCCTTCAGGCGTTGCATGCCGGCATAGGCGATCATGGCGCCGTTGTCGGTGCAGTATTCGGTGCGCGGGTAGAAGACTTCACCTTTGAGGCTCTCCATCAGCTCGGCCAGCTGGGCGCGCAGATGACGGTTGGCACTGACGCCGCCTGCCACGACCAGACGATTGAGACCGGTCTCTTTCAGGGCACGGCGGCACTTGATGGCCAGGGTGTCGACCACCGCATCCTCAAACGCCCGGGCGATGTCGGCACGGGTCTGCTCGTCGTCGCCATTGGCTGCTATGGTATTGGCGGCAAAGGTCTTGAGGCCGGAGAAGCTCATGTCGAGCCCGGGACGGTCGGTCATGGGACGCGGGAAGGTAAAGCGTCCAGTGGTGCCTTTTTCTGCCAGCCGGGAGAGCAGCGGACCACCGGGGTAGTCCAGACCCATCAGCTTGGCGGTCTTGTCGAACGCCTCACCGGCGGCATCGTCGATCGATTCGCCCAGCAGCTGATAGCTGCCGATACCGTCGACCCGAACCAGCATGGAGTGGCCGCCGGAAACCAAGAGCGCCACGAAGGGGAACTCGGGGGCCTTCTCTTCCAGCATGGGGGCCAGCAGGTGGCCTTCCATGTGGTGTACGGCGATGGCCGGCTTGTCCCATGCCATCGCCAGCGAGCGGCCTATGGTCGCCCCGACCAGGATGGCACCAACCAGACCTGGCCCCGCGGTATAGGCGATGCCATCGATGTCATCCTTGCCAAGTCCAGCCTCTTTCAAGGCGGCCTGGATCAAGGGGATCGTCTTGCGTACATGGTCCCGGCTGGCGAGCTCGGGAACGACGCCGCCGTAGTCCGCATGCAGCTTGACCTGGCTGTACAACTGGTGGGAAAGGATCCCTTTTTGATCATCGAAGATCGCGATCCCGGTTTCGTCACAGGATGTCTCTATGCCCAATACACGCATTGCTAAAAAATTTCACTGCTAAAATGAGACGGCTATGGTAACCTTCGCGGGTTTTTTAAACCAGAGCGATCTCTGCGGGTTTACTTTCATTCCCTGTCCAGAGTATAATTTCGCACCATTTTAAGACATGCTGATCGATTGAAGGTCAGCTAACAATTTATCACTGAGGTGAAAGGCACATGCCAGTAATCAAAGTCCGTGAAAATGAGCCGTTTGACGTTGCTCTGCGTCGCTTCAAGCGTTCTTGCGAAAAGGCCGGTATCCTGTCCGAAGTTCGTAGCCGTGAGTTCTACGAGAAGCCGACTACCATTCGCAAGCGCGCCAAAGCGTCCGCTGTCAAGCGTCACGCCAAGAAGCTGTCCCGCGAAAACGCACGTCGTATCCGCCTGTACTAATCAAGGGATCATGCCGTGTCTCTGAAGGATCAACTCAAGGATCAGCAAAAGCTCGCCATGCTTGCCAAAGACAAGCCTCGGTTGGGTGCTATCCGCTTGTTGATGGCAGAAATCAAGCAGCGTGAAGTCGATACCCGTGTCGAGCTCAATGATGAAGAGATCCTCGCCGTCGTGACCAAAATGGTCAAACAGCGTCGCGATTCCATCAGCCAGTTTGAAGCTGCCGGTCGCCAGGATCTCGCCGACAAAGAGTCCGCCGAGATCGTTGTGCTGCAGGAGTTCCTGCCACAACAGCTGACCGCAGACGAAATTGCCGCCCTGATCGAGCAAGCCATCGCTGAAAGTGGTGCTGCCGTCATGGCTGACATGGGTAAAGTCATGGCTGTCTTGAAGCCAAAAATTCAGGGGCGTGCCGATGTCGGCGCCGTCAGTGCTCAGGTGAAAACCCGCTTGGCGTAACAGGCAACTCTCTTGTTTGGTCGAAGAAGCCGTGCTTCCCATTGGAATGCGCGGCTTTTTTATTTCCTATGCAATGAAACAGGACGGTTATGGCTGGCAGGATCCCGCAATCCTTTATCGATGATCTGCTCGTACGCACGGACATAGTCGAGTTGATCGACTCCCGTGTGCGGTTGAAGAAAGCCGGTAAGAACTACCAGGCTTGCTGCCCTTTTCATAACGAAAAAAGCCCCTCCTTTACCGTCAGCCAGGAGAAGCAGTTCTATCACTGTTTCGGTTGTGGTGCCCACGGCAATGCCATCGGCTTTGTCATGGAGTACGACGGCCTGGAATTCCCCGATGCCATCGAAGAGCTGGCAAGCCTGCACGGTATGCAGGTCCCCCGTGAGCAAACGGCGGGTGGATCAAGCCATAGCCAACCAGCCGTCAGTAAGGATCTGTTCGAGCTGATGAACCAGATTGCGCGCTTCTACGAGAGCAATCTCAAGAACGCGCCTCAGGCGGTGGAGTATCTGAAAGGCCGGGGCCTGACTGGCGAGGTGGTCAAGCGCTTCAACATCGGTTATGCCCCTGGGGACTGGGATCAGGTGCGTCGCCGCTTTGGCGCCAGTCGGGATCACGAACAACTGCTGATTTCGGGCGGTATGCTGATCCCCCGTGACAGCGGCCCGGGCAGCTACGATCGTTTCCGCGATCGCATCATGTTTCCGATCCGGGACAAACGTGGCCGGGTCATCGGCTTCGGTGGCCGAGTGCTGGGGGATGGCACGCCCAAGTACCTGAACTCCCCCGAAACCCCCATCTTCCACAAGGGGCGAGAGCTGTTCGGCCTTTATGAGGTCAAGCAGGCACACAAGGATCCGCGCCGGATCCTGGTGGTGGAAGGTTACATGGATGTGGTGGCGCTCGGCCAGTACGACATCGACTATGCGGTGGCGGCACTGGGGACTGCGACCACCAGCGATCACATCCACACCCTGTTCCGTACCACGGCAGAGGTGGTCTGTTGCTACGACGGCGACAACGCCGGTCGGGAAGCTGCCTGGCGGGCGCTGGATAACGCGCTCTCCCACCTGCAGGACGGCCGTGAACTCAAGTTCGTCTTTTTGCCGGATGGCGAGGATCCCGACTCGCTGGTACGCCAGATCGGCAAGGAGGGGTTCGAAGCGCTGCTCGACAAGGCCCAGTCGTTTGCGGATTTCATGTTCGAACGCCTCGGGCGCGATGCGGCTCTTTCCGGTGAGGCAGGCAAGTTTGAAGTGGCCAACAAGGCCGCCGAGCTGATTCGTCGGGTACCGGAAGGTTTCACTCGCGAGGGGTTGATTACCCGACTTTCCAGCATGATGCGTTGGGGAGAAAACAAGCAGCGGATTGCCGAGCTGTTTGCCCGCAACAGCCAGCCCAAGGTGGAAGTCAACAAACCCAAGGCGACCAAACTGACACCGATCCGCAGGGCTCTGGCCCTGATGGTGCAGTATCCGGCGATCACCGCCGAGCTGCCGGCCATGCCCGAGTTGGCCGGGCTGCGCCTGCAGGGGATCCCTTTCCTGCTGCAACTGCACCAGCAGATCCTGATCCAGCCGGGAGTGACAACGGGTATCCTGCTGGAGCATTGGCGCGGCACAAAAGAGGGAGAAATACTTGCCCAGCTGGCGATGCATGACCTGTTTGAAGAGGTAAAGCTCGATCAGGAGCCCGATATTCTGGGAGAATTGCAGGATACTTTTGTCGGTTTCATCAACCTTTTCCTGAAGCAACGGATCGAAGAATTGCAGGCCAAGGTGGCGCAGGAAGGGCTAAGCTCTGAGGAAACTCAGGAGCTGATGATGCTGATCAGAGAGGTGCAGATTGAGAAAAGAAATGAGAGTGGGGCTTGATATTTGAGTGAGCAGTCCCAATATGAATAGCGTTGCCCGAATCGACGGGATTGAAAGCAAACACTTTATAACCACCTGGCCCCGACAACACTGCGGGCAGGGGTTTCTCATGACCGACGCCGCAACCAGACATAGCATGTCTGGCGGTTTTCTATTAGAATTGGCTATTTGCGCAGCAGCGCACTGTACGCGCAACCTAGCAACACCAACCGGATGAGTTCTATGGAGCAAACCCCGCAGTCTCAGCTTAAACTCCTCGTTGCCAAAGGTAAAGAACAGGGCTACCTGACCTATGCCGAGGTGAACGATCACCTCCCGCAAGACATTGTCGATTCAGACCAGATCGAAGACATCATCCAGATGATCAACGATATGGGCATTCAAGTGGTTGAAAACGCTCCGGATGCCGATGACCTTATCATGGCTGAAGGTGGTACCGCCGATGAGGACGCTGCCGAAGCAGCGGCCCAGGCTCTGGCATCTGTTGAATCTGAAATTGGTCGCACGACCGATCCCGTCCGCATGTACATGCGGGAAATGGGTACCGTCGAACTGCTGACCCGCGAAGGCGAGATCGACATCGCCAAGCGGATTGAAGACGGTATCAACCAGGTACAAAGCTCCGTCGCCGAGTACCCTGAAGCCATCACCTATCTGCTCGAACAGTACGACAAGTACGAAGCCGAGCAGCTTCGCCTGTCCGACATCATCTCCGGCTTCATCGATCCGAACGAAGTGGATGACGTGGCGCCGACCGCCACTCATATCGGCTCCGAGCTCAGCGAGGACGACCTTGCCGACGAAGACGAAGATGAGGACGAAGACGAAGACGAAGACGGTGACAACTCCGACGATGATGGTGACGGTGGCCCGGATCCGGAAGTCGCTCGCGAGAAATTCGGCGAACTGCGTGCCCAGTACGAGGTGACTCGTCTCTCCATTCAGCAGAATGGCCGTGCCCACGACGACACCCAGAATGCCATCGCCCAGCTGGCCGATGTCTTCCGTCAATTCCGCCTGATGCCCAAGCAGTTCGATCGCCTGGTCAACAACATGCGGGAGATGATGGAGCGTGTCCGCGTGCAGGAACGCATCATCATGAAGCTCTGCGTTGAGCAGGCCAAGATGCCGAAGAAGACCTTCGTCGCGGCCTTCACCAACAACGAGTGCGAAACTGCCTGGTTCGAATACCAGAAGCAGGCCGGCAAGGCGTGGTCTCCCCGCCTGCTCGAGATGGACGAAGAAGTACTGCGTTCCATCGGCAAGCTGCAGCAGATCGAAGAAGAGACCGGTCTGTCCATCGCCCAGATCAAGGACATCAACCGCCGCATGAGCATCGGTGAGGCCAAAGCCCGCCGTGCGAAGAAAGAGATGGTCGAGGCCAACCTGCGTCTGGTTATCTCCATCGCCAAGAAGTACACCAACCGCGGTCTGCAGTTCCTGGATCTGATCCAGGAGGGCAACATCGGTCTGATGAAGGCGGTCGACAAGTTCGAATATCGTCGCGGCTACAAGTTCTCGACCTATGCCACCTGGTGGATCCGTCAGGCCATTACCCGCTCCATCGCGGATCAGGCCCGTACCATCCGTATCCCGGTGCACATGATCGAGACCATCAACAAGCTCAACCGTATCTCCCGCCAGATGCTGCAGGAGATGGGTCGTGAACCGAACCCGGAAGAGCTGGCCATGCGCATGGGCATGCCGGAAGACAAGATCCGCAAGGTACTGAAAATCGCCAAGGAGCCCATCTCCATGGAGACGCCCATCGGTGATGATGAAGACTCCCACTTAGGCGACTTCATCGAAGATACCACCCTGGCTCTGCCAGCGGATGCGGCCACCAGCGAGAGCCTGCGCAACGCGACCCGCGAAGTGCTGGCCGGGCTGACCGCACGGGAAGCCAAGGTACTGCGCATGCGCTTCGGTATCGACATGAACACCGACCACACCCTCGAGGAAGTGGGCAAGCAGTTCGACGTCACCCGTGAGCGTATCCGTCAGATCGAAGCCAAAGCTCTGCGCAAGCTGCGTCATCCGAGCCGCTCGGAAGTGCTGCGCAGCTTCCTGGACGAGTAGTCCCGGGTTCTGTCAGTCTGACATTGCAACAAAAAGCCCCGCCATGCGGCAATGCTGTTCACTTAAGAGAATTTGAGTTCCAGTCCACGTAGTATCAGGGCTAAAAAAT
>NZ_JAPDBQ010000014.1:0-44383 GCF_027705325.1 Aeromonas sp. QDB18 | reverse complement strand
TGGATTTAGGGACTCAGAATACTTTTTTCTGAAAATCAAGGCGGCCTTCCCCGGAAAGCCGCGATGAACCTTTTTTTAGCCCTGATACTACGTGGACTGGAACTCAAATTCTCTTAAGTGAACAGCATTGACCCCAGGGGTGGCCTTTCTGCATTGCATGAGTCTGACCGCTCTTACCCGAAGGTCTGCCCCAGGGATTTGAGCTGGCGAGCCTTGGTGAGCAGGATGTCGCTCGAAGCGTCCATGTCCTGCATCTTGTTGCTGTTGGTGTGGGAGTGCTGGGAGATGGCGTTGACGTTGCGGCTGATGTCCTCCACCACCGCCTGCTGCTCCTCTGCCGCCGTCGAGATCTGGGCCGAGAGGTCCACCACCCGTTCTATTTCCGTCAGCACCTGATGCAGACTCTCTGATCCCTGGCGGGTCAGGGTCACGCAGGATTGGGTCTGTTGCAGGTTCTGCTGCATCATTCCCTTCCAGCCGTTCAGGGTACGCTGGATCTGGCCTATGCTGCTCTGGATCTGCTCGGTCGCCTTGTGGGTGCGCGTGGAGAGGGTTCGCACCTCGTCCGCCACCACCGCAAAGCCTCGCCCCTGCTCCCCTGCACGCGCCGCCTCGATGGCGGCGTTGAGCGCCAGCAGATTGGTCTGATCCGCAATGCCCTGGATCTCGCTCATCAGCACACCGATGCGGTCCGACTCCTCCGCCAGTGCCACGGCGGCCGTGAAGGCATGCTCTGCCTGGGTGGCCAGCTCCGTCACCCTGTGCTGGGTATCTTCCAGCTGCTGATCGGTGTGTTGGCAGTGCGCCTTGGCCTGGGCTATCTGGTTGTCCGTCTCTAGGATATTGCGGGCAATCTCGTGGGCTGTCGCCGCCATCTCGGTGATGGCCGTCGCCACCTGTTGGGTCTGGACATCCTGTTCGGCGATGTCGGCGCTTGCCTCGCTGGAGGCTGTTTTCAGATGCACCGCGAGATCCTGCAGGGAGAGGGTCGCATCGTCCACTCGCCCAAGGACGGTGCGGATCCTGGCCTGCAACAGCTTGATGTGGAAGTCTGCAATGGCACTGGCATCCTCCCCCGAATAGATGAGCCGGGTCAGGCTGTCATATTCGTCCGCGAGCTGTCGCAGATAACGGGGGGTAGTGATGAGGGTGTCACGATAGATCAGGGCCAGCCACAAGAGAGGCAACAGGGTGAACAACGGCCCCCAGGGCCCCATTAGATAGCCCCCCCCCCCCGCCAGCATCAGCAAGACACCGACGATGGCCAGCCCGTGGCGCATCGGGCGCAGGCTCAATCCGCTCTTTCGCTCCCCCCGCTCCACGCTCTTCAATCTGGCATAGGTGCGCCCGGCCACGGCTTTCATCTCCGGCGCGGCGCGACTGCGGACCGACTGGTAGCCATTGATCCGCCCCTGCTCGAAGATAGGGGTGACATAGGCATCCACCCAATAGTAACGCCCATCCTTGCAGCGGTTTTTCACCATGCCGCGCCAGGGTTTGCCCTGCTTGAGCTTGCCCCAGAGGTCAGCAAAGGCGCAATGCTGTTCAGATAAGCACATTTTTGACTAATTATTCATAAATGCGACTTGAGTTGGGGGAGCAAGGCTGTTTCCAGTCGATGTTCCTTCAGCCTTTATCCAGCGTGGCTTGCAATAGAAAGAGGGAGGCATCATGCCTCCCTCATTTTTAGCCCTGATACTACGTGGACTGGAACTCAAATTCTCTTAAGTGAACAGCATTGCAGCAAAGGCGGCCTTGGGCATGTCCGGGTGGCGAACCATGTTGTGGTGCTGGCCGATGAGCTCGGCCCGGCTGTACCCCGCTACCCGGCAGAAGTGATCATTGGCGTAGGTGATCACACCCTGCAGGTCCGTGGTGGAGACCAGCTGTTCATTGGCAGGAAAATCCACCTCTTCGTCGATGAGATGAACCTGGGTTTTCTTCATGGCGCACACCCCTTGTTTGATCACCCAATGAGCGTAGCCAAACGCCTACGGGCAAGCAACGCAGAGACCCAGTCGGGGAGGATGGCTGAGACACAATTTGCATCCTGTTTGACGCCGCGCAAGATTTTGGCCCCAAAAGCCCAGATTTGGCCAAAAAATGCCCGGTATTTTCCCAGGTTCACCGCTCTCCCGCACAATGCATCACAGCAAAAAATGGTTCTAACGAGTCTGTGGCACTGGCGTTGCCAGGGGGCCGTCAGGGGAGAGCACACTTGATACGACCTTGGACCTAAGCATGATTGACGTTAACGTAAACGTAGTGTGAGATGATACCGTTCACCCTACACATACAGCAGACACGCACCCCATGAAAGGAGTCACCATGTCCAACCTCTCCCCCTCGGCCGGCAAGCGTTTTCGCACGGCCCTGGCCAACGAAAAGCCTCTGCAGATTGTCGGTACCATCAATGCCTACATGGCGCTGATGGCCGAGCGCAGCGGCTTCCAGGCCCTCTATCTCTCCGGCGCCGGGGTGGCGAACGCCTCCTATGGCCTGCCGGATCTCGGCATGACTTCCATGAATGACGTGCTCATCGATGCCGAACGCATCACGGCTGCCACGCAAGTGCCACTCCTGGTGGACATCGACACCGGCTGGGGGGGCGCCTTCAACATCGCCCGCACCATCCGCGCCTTCGAGCGTGGCGGTGTGGCCGCCGTCCACATGGAAGATCAGGTGGCCCAGAAGCGCTGCGGTCACAGGCCGAACAAGGCGGTGGTCACGGTCTCGGAGATGGTGGACAGGATCAAGGCCGCGGTGGATGCCCGCCAGGACGAGCACTTCGTCATCATGGCCCGCACCGACGCCCTGGCGGTGGAAGGACTGGGCTCGGCCCTGGAGCGGGCCGCCGCCTATGTGGAGGCCGGTGCCGACATGATCTTCGCCGAGGCGGTCACCGAGCTGGATCAGTACGATCGCTTCAAGCAGGCGGCCGGGGTGCCCATCCTCGCCAACATGACCGAGTTCGGCAAGACCGAGCTGTTTGACAAGGAGGCGCTCGCCTTGCATGGCGTCGACATGGTGCTCTACCCCCTGAGCGCCGCCCGCGCCGCCAACCAGGCCGCCCTCAATGTTTATCAGACGCTTCGCCGTGACGGCCACCAACGCGCCGTGGTCGACACCATGCAGACCCGGGAGTCCCTCTACGATTTTCTCGGTTACCACCACTACGAGCAGACCCTGGACAGGCTGTTCACCCAGGACTTGTCGACCAAGGAATAAGACGGCGACCGGCCGCCTTATGCTGGCGGCTGGCGCATCAACGGACTGAATGAGGAAACATGTGATGAGCGCCCTGCCCGAAACCACCGGCTTCAAGCCGAAGAAATCCGTCGCCCTCTCCGGCACCGCCGCCGGCAATACCGCCCTGTGCATCGTGGGCCTCAGCGGCAACGATCTGCACTACCGTGGCTACGACATCCTGGACGTGGCCACCAGCTGCGAGTTTGAAGAGATAGCCCACCTGCTGGTGCACGGCCATCTGCCCAATGTGGCGGAGCTCGCCGCCTACAAGGCCAAGCTCAAGGCCCTGCGCGGCCTGCCCACCGGAGTGAGGACCGCCCTGGAGCAGTTGCCTCCCTCCGCCCACCCCATGGACGTGATGCGCACCGCCGTCTCCGTGCTGGGGTGCCTGTCGCCGGAGAAGGACGATCACAACCACCCGGGCGCCCGGGACATCGCCGACAAGCTGATGGCCTGCTTGGGCTCGGTGCTGCTCTACTGGTACCACTTCAGCCACAACGGCAAACGCATCCATGTGGAGACCGACGACGACTCCATCGGCGGCCACTTCCTCCACCTGCTGCACGGGCACAAGCCACGCGACTCCTGGGTACGCGCCATGCACACCTCTCTCATCCTCTACGCCGAGCACGAGTTCAACGCCTCCACCTTCACCGGCCGCGTCATCGCCGGTACCGGATCGGACATGTACTCCTGCATCACGGGAGCCATCGGTGCCCTGCGCGGGCCCAAGCACGGGGGCGCCAACGAGGTGGCCTTCGAGATCCAGAAGCGCTACGAGAATCTGGACGAGGCGGAGGCCGACATTCGCGCCCGGGTCGAGAGAAAAGAAGTGGTCATCGGCTTCGGCCACCCGGTCTACACCGTCTCCGATCCGCGCAACAAGGTGATCAAGGAGGTGGCGCGCGCCCTCAGCCAGGAGCAGCACAACACCAAGATGTTCGATATCGCCGAGCGGCTGGAATCCACCATGTGGGAAGTCAAGAAGATGTTCCCGAACCTCGACTGGTTCAGCGCCGTCAGCTACCACATGATGGGGGTGCCCACCGCCATGTTCACCCCGCTGTTCGTCATCGCCCGCACCTCAGGCTGGTCGGCCCATGTCATCGAGCAGCGCATCGACGGCAAGATCATCCGCCCGAGCGCCAACTACGTCGGTCCGGCCGATCTGACCTTCGTGCCGCTCAAGGAGCGCAAGTGATGATCAACACGCAATATCGCAAGCCCCTGCCCGGCACACAGCTTGACTACTTCGACGCCCGGGAGGCGGTCAACGCCATCGCCCCCGGCGCCTGGGACAGGCTCTCCTACACCGCCCGCGTCCACGCCGAGAACCTGGTTCGCAAATGCGATCCGGCCATCCTCGGCGAGTGCCTCGGCCAGATAGTGCACAACAAGCGCGATCGCGACTTTCCCTGGTTCCCGGCGCGGGTGGTGTGCCACGACATCCTGGGACAGACCGCCCTGGTGGACCTCGCGGGCCTTCGCGACGCCATCGCCGAGCAGGGGGGAGATCCCGCCCAGGTGAACCCGGTCGTGCCGGTGCAACTCATCGTCGACCATTCCCTGGCCGTTGAATGTGGCGGCTTTGACCCCCAGGCGTTCGAGAAGAACCGCGCCATCGAGGATCGCCGCAACGAGGATCGCTTCCACTTCATCGACTGGACCAAGCAGGCGTTCAAGAACATCGAGGTGATCCCGCCTGGCAACGGCATCATGCACCAGATCAACCTGGAGAAGATGTCCCCCGTCATCCACGCCGATCGCGGTTTGGCCTACCCGGATACCTGCGTCGGTACCGACAGCCACACCCCCCACGTGGATGCCCTCGGCGTCATCGCGGTGGGGGTGGGCGGGCTGGAAGCCGAGAACGTGATGCTGGGGCGCGCCTCCTGGATGCGGCTGCCTTCGATCGTCGGCGTCGAGCTCTCCGGCAAGCCGCAGCCCGGCATCACCGGCACGGATCTGGTGCTGTCGCTCACCGAATTCCTGCGCCAGCAGAAGGTAGTCGGCGCCTACCTGGAGTTTCGTGGCGAGGGCGCCGCCGCCCTCACCCTCGGCGATCGGGCCACCATCTCCAACATGGCGCCGGAGTATGGTGCTACCGCGGCCATGTTCTTCATCGACCAGCAGACCCTCGACTATCTCAAGCTCACCGGCCGTGACGACGAGCAGGTCAGGCTGGTGGAAACCTATGCCAGGGAGGCCGGTCTCTGGGCCGATGCCCTGGCGGGCGCCCAGTACGAGCGGGTGCTGCACTTTGACTTGTCGAGCGTGGTGCGCACCCTGGCCGGCCCCTCCAACCCCCATCGCCGCCTGCCGGTATCGGCATTGGCCGAGCGCGGAATCGCGGTGGACCTGGACAAGGCTCGTGCCCAGGAGGCTGACGGCCTCTTGCCCGATGGCGCCGTCATCATCGCCGCCATCACCAGTTGCACCAACACCAGCAACCCGCGCAACGTGATTGCCGCAGGCCTCCTGGCCCGCAACGCCAACCGGCTCGGCCTGATGCGCAAGCCCTGGGTCAAATCCTCCCTCGCCCCCGGCTCCAAGACGGTCGCGCTTTACCTGAAAGAGGCGGGGCTGATGGATGAGCTGGCACAGCTCGGCTTCGGCGTCGTGGCGTTTGCCTGCACCACCTGCAACGGCATGTCCGGTGCCCTGGATCCCGCCATCCAGCAGGAGATCATCGAGCGGGACCTCTACGCCACGGCGGTGCTGTCGGGCAATCGCAACTTCGACGGCCGCATCCACCCCTATGCCAAGCAGGCGTTTCTCGCCTCGCCCCCCCTGGTGGTGGCCTACGCCATCGCGGGCACCATCCGCTTCGACATCGAGAAAGATGTGCTGGGGGTAGTGGACGGTCAGGAGATTCGCCTCAGGGATATCTGGCCGTCTGATGAAGAGATCGACGCCGTGGTCAAGGCGTCGGTCAAGCCGTCCCAGTTCCGCCAGGTCTATATCCCCATGTTCACCCAAGAAGAGGATCAGGGTCCCAAGGTGACGCCCCTGTACGACTGGCGCTCTCAAAGCACCTATATCCGTCGCCCGCCCTACTGGGAGGGGGCATTGGCGGGCGAGCGCACCCTGCGCGGCATGCGGCCCCTGGCGCTGTTGCCGGACAACATCACCACAGACCACCTCTCCCCTTCCAACGCCATCCTGCCCGGCAGCGCGGCGGGGGAATACCTGGCGAAGATGGGCCTGCCGGAGGAGGACTTCAACTCCTACGCCACCCACCGCGGCGATCACCTGACCGCCCAGCGCGCCACCTTCGCCAACCCCCAGCTGGTCAACGAGATGGCGGTAGTGAACGGCGTGGTGCAGAAGGGGTCCCTCGCCCGCGTCGAGCCGGACGGCAAAGTGATGCGGATGTGGGAAGCCATCAAGACCTACATGGCACGCAAGCAGCCCCTCATCATCGTGGCCGGTGCCGACTACGGTCAGGGCTCGTCCCGGGACTGGGCGGCCAAGGGGGTACGCCTTGCCGGGGTGGAGGTGATCGCGGCGGAAGGCTTCGAGCGCATTCACCGCACCAACCTCATCGGCATGGGGGTGCTGCCGCTCGAGTTCAAACCGGGCACCACCCGCCTCACGCTGGGCCTCGATGGCACCGAGACCTATGACGTGGTGGGAGCACGCCAGCCGCGCACCGATCTCACTCTGGTGATCCGCCGTCGCAGCGGCGAAGTGATCCAGGTGCCCATGACCTGCCGCCTCGACACCGCCGAGGAGGTCTCGGTCTATGAGGCGGGCGGCGTGCTGCAACGCTTCGCCCAGGACTTCCTGGCGTCGACCGCGCAAAAGGCCGTGAGCTAAATCGCAACCCCGCTCCGCCCCTTTGAAAAAGGGGAAGGCATAAAGCACCCTCTCCCTTTGAGAGAGGGTTGGGGTGAGGGGAAATCCCCCTCATCCGCCCTTCGGGCACCTTCTCCCAGAGGGAGCAGGATCTATGACTCTTTTCAGGACACTCTCTATGGCCCACCAACCACAAGTCAAAATCCCGGCCACCTACCTTCGCGGCGGCACCAGCAAGGGGGTCTTCTTTCGCTTATCTGACCTGCCCGAGCGCTGCCAGCAGCCGGGCCCGGCACGGGATGCCTTCTTCCTGCGGGTCATCGGCAGCCCCGACCCCTACGGCGCCCACATGGACGGCATGGGGGGGGCCACCTCCTCCACAGCCAAGTGCGTGATCCTCTCCAAAAGCCAGCAACCCGATCACGATGTGGACTACCTCTACGGCCAGGTCGCCATCGACAAGGCATTCGTGGACTGGAGCGGCAACTGCGGCAACCTCTCCACCGGCGCCGGGGCCTTCGCCATCCACGCCGGCCTGGTGGACCCGTCCCGCATCCCGGAGCACGGCACCTGTGAGGTGCGGATCTGGCAGGCCAATATCGGCAAGACCATCCTCGCCCACGTGCCGGTGACAAACGGCCAGGTGCAGGAGACAGGCGATTTCGAGCTGGACGGGGTGACCTTCCCCGCCGCCGAGATCGTGCTGGAGTTTCTCGACCCGTCCGACGAGGGTGAAGACGGCGGCGCCCTCTTCCCCACCGGCAATCTGGTGGACGATCTGGAGGTACCCGCGTCTGTTGTAAAGAGCGGCGTACTGAAAGCCACCCTGATCAGCGCCGGCATCCCCACGGTGTTCGTCAACGCCGAGGACATCGGTTATGAGGGCACCGAGCTGCGCGAGGCGATCAACACAGATCCGCAAGCGCTCGCCCGTTTCGAGGCGATCCGGGTTGCCGGTGCCCTGCGCATGGGGCTCATCAAGCGCCCCGAAGAGGCGGCCACTCGCCAGCACACCCCGAAAATTGCCTTCGTCGCACCCGCCAAGGATTACCGCACCGCCAGCGGCAAGGAGATTATTGCCGGCGAGATCGATCTGCTGGTGCGGGCCCTCTCCATGGGCAAGCTGCACCACGCCATGATGGGCACCTGCGCCGTGGCTATCGGCACGGCGGCGGCCATTCCCGGCACCCTCGTCAATCTGGCCGCCGGGGGCGGCGAGCGCGAAGCGGTGCGCGTTGGTCACCCCTCCGGCACCCTGAGAGTCGGTGCCCAGGCAGAGCAGGTCGCGGGACAGTGGACGGTCACCAAGGCGGTGATGTCCCGCTCCGCCCGCATCCTGATGGAAGGCTGGGTGCGGGTCCCTGGAGATGCCTTCTAGCCCGCTGCGGCATCACACCGACCAGGCCAGCCAGACGAAAAGAGCCCCAAGGCGACTGCCTCAGGGCTCTTTTTTGGATGTTTCAGGCTGTGAAAATCACATCATCATTGCGGTCTTGCCACACACTCCACCTTTCTTGGCACATTGTGCTTCGCGTCCCCGCCGATGAGACGCTTGACCTGCCCTAGTGGGCAGCGACCGTCATCCACATAGGCGGTCTCCCCAAGGGGCAGCCTGCCTGGGGGCGGATCCTGACTCAGATAGGTGACGGGAATGGGCGCAGGCGCAAACCCACTGCACCCCGACATCAGGAGTGCACTGCACCACAGGGCCAGCATGCCTCCCCTCTTTCCTGCAACCGCCATCGCTCACTCCCTGCCTCTGTCGGGGCACCGACCCGGCGCCCCTCGTTTCGGCAGTCTACCCAGGGATGGCGCCGGACCGCCACCCGTCTCCGGCGCCGTTGTGACGATTCCAGACACAGGCAAAAATATCGGCTTTTCACGGCTTCGACCCGTAGTAGTGGGCCAGCAGGGCATCGGCCTCGTCCACGGGGATCGCCATCTGCGGCCAGCGCGCGGCCTTCTCCCTGATGTCCCGCAGGCTCCCCAGCTCCGGGCGCAGTGCGCTGCCGAGGTGGCGGTTCAAGGCATCAAAGCGGGCGATCACCCCCTGTCGGCTGAAGTGCCCGGGCGCCAGATCCATCCGGTAGCCCTGAAACAGCCACTGGAGTCCCTGATAGACGGCGGGGTGGTAGACGCTGTGATGATCCTCCTCCTCGAAGTAGCGGCTGGTGACGTGCAGGTTTGCGCCGGGTGCCCCCACTACCTGCCGCGCAAACTGCTGCAGGCGATCCCGGTGAAACGCCGAGCGCCCGAATCCCGGGGTGAAGGGGTTGTTGGCCACCGCCATGAACAGCGAGGAGGCGTGCTTGAGCGGCCCGGTCAACTCCGACGCGATGCGCTCGTAATTGCGGGGGTAATCGAACCAGAGGCTGGCGTCGATGGCGATCACTCCCTGGAACTGGCCGCTATCTTGCGCCTGTGCATCGAGCGCCAGCAGGCCGCCGAGGGAGTGGCCCACCAGCAGGGCCGGCGCCCGGGTCCGAAACCTCTCCTCGATGAGGGGGCGCAGCTCCTCACTCAGATAGCGCAGGAACCGGGGCCCGCCCCCCGTCACGGCATAGCCGGGCCCCGCCGGTGCCCCATTTGGCAAGGTCATGGTGTGGCTCGGGGTGTAATCCCGCATCCGGTCGGTGTTGTGGACCGCGACGATGATGAGGGGGGGGATAGCCGGATTGAGCCCGGCCCGCAGGGCCCGGGTGATGCCGACAACCTCCAGCAGGCTCTTCTCCCCGTCGAGCAGATAGAGCACGGGGAACCGAGCCCCGGGCTCGCGTTCATATTCCTGGGGCAGGGAGACGCTGTATTGCCGCGTCTCCCCCAGCAGGGCCGAATGGTGGGTGAAGCGCTGGGCGTAGTGGAGCATGTCTGCCTGGGCAGAAGAGAGTGTGATCATGGTGAGCAGCAGGGTGATGAGTCTTGTCATGAGATGAACCAGGATTGTGTCGCCAGCCTTGGGGATCCCCCGTAGGGCGGCTCACAGAGACGACAACAGGGCCCGCAGGCCCTGCTGTCGTCGGTCGTTACAGCTTGTAGGTGAAGCCTGCCATCAGGTTCGCCGGCTCGCCGTACATGTTGAAGGTGCTGGTGGAGCCGACCCGGTAGAAGTACTCCCGGTCGAGCAGGTTGTAGAGGTTCAGGGTCGCCTGCATTCTGTCGTTGATCTCGTAACGCACCGCCGCATCGAACAGGGCATAGCCCCCCTGATGGGTCTCGACCCCCTTCTGGTTGAAGCCGTAGTCGCTCACCGCCGTCATTCCTGCCCCGAGGTGCAGCCCCTGCACCCAGTCGGCCAGGTGGTAGTCGGTCCAGAGCGAGAGGGTGTGACGGGGGATGGTGTCGAATTTCGGGTTGTGATCCCCGGCCTTCTCCTCGATGTCGGTGAAGGTATAGCCGGCCATCACCATCCAGTTCTGGCTGAGATAGCCGCTCGCCTCCAGCTCCACCCCTTGCGTCTCCACCTTGCCGGTAGCCCAGTAGGTGTTGGTGATGGCAATGCCCTGATCGTCGTAGGCCTGGGCCGCGATGTTGTCGTCCTTCATCAGGAAGAGGGTCGCCCGGGTGTTGAGCAGGCCGTCACGCAGCGAGGACTTGATGCCGGTTTCCCACTGGCTGCCCTCCCGGGGCTTGAGCAGGTTGCCGCTCTCGTCCTGGCTGGTCTGGGGCTTGAACACCTTGGAGTAGCTGGCATACCAGGCGTGTGCGTCGCTCAGGTCATAGACGGCCCCCGCGTAGGGGGTGAGCTTGCCGTTGAACGCACTGGACTCGCCACTCTGGGCTCCGGAACTCAGGGTCGTGCTGACGGCATCCAGATCGTACCAAGAGACGCGGGCCCCGGTGATCACCGCCAGCGGCTCCAGCAGACGCCAGGTCACCTTGCCATACAGACCGAGCTCCGACTGCTCCTCATGGTCATTCTTGGTGTAGCTGTAGTCCGGCTTGGCGACCCGGGTCGGGTCGAAATCGAACACATTGATCTTGCCGAGGTTGCGGTTGGTGTAGGTCTGGATGTCCGACTCGTAGCGCTTGTAGTCGGAGCCCAGCACAAACTCGCTCTTGTGCCCCAACAGATCGAACATCTGGCTGTAGTTGGCATCGAAGGCCATGTTCTTCTGCTGGTTCCCCTGGCCGTTGAACATCAGCCCGGTGTTGCCCGCCGCGTCCACGGGGCCGTTGGTGAAGGTCTGCTCCAGCCGCATGTCGTGATCCATGTAGCGGGCCGAGACCTGACCCACTCCGCCGTTGGCAAAGGCGTGTTGCAGCGAGGCCCCCACATCCGTGGTATCGGCGTCGAAGAAGTCTTCAGCCGACCCCAGGTAGGTGCTGCGGCCGATGTCGAGCAGGGAGCCGTCCTTGTACGCCGGCAGGCCGTTGGTGGGCAGGATGTCCTTGGTCTGGTGCAGGGCGTAGACGGAGAGGCGGGTGCGATCCGAGAGATCGAACTCCAGGGTGCCGTAGTAGGTACCGTTGTCGTTGTTGTTGTAGTCCACCTGGTTCTTGATGTCGGCGTTGGCCACCACGACGCGGCCGCGCAGGGAACCCTCGTCGTTGAGTGCGCCCCCCATGTCCGCCTCCAGGTAATGCCTGTCCCAGCTGCCATAGCGCGCCGTGACCGAGCCCTTGAAGGCGTCGGTCGGACGCTTGAGCACCATGTTGATCACGCCCCCCAGCTCGCTGGTGCTGTTGAAGAGGCCGGAGGGGCCCCGCATGATCTCCACCCGATCCACCGCCGCCAGCGACGGCAGGGTGCCGTACTTGCTCTGCATGGGCGATGGCAGGCCGTTGAGGTTCACCTCGTCGTACTCATAGCCGCGGGAGAAGATGGAGGAGCGACCGCTGTCATTGACCAGGGTGCGCAGACCCGGCGTGAACTTGGCCAGATCGTCCACCGCCACGAAGTTGCGCTCCTCGATGTAGTCGTTGGTCAACACGGTGATCGACTGGGGGATGTCTTTGAGGGCCGCCGGCGTCTTGGTGCCAACGGTGGCCGAGTCGACCCCATAGCCTCCCGTCTCCTCCGACGGCGACATCCCGTAGAGTGGATTGCCATAGACGACCAGGGTTTCGTCCGGCTTGATGTCCGGTGTGTGTGCCCCTGCCGGGGCGGCAAAGGTGACGGCCAGAGCGGCAGAGATGGCCAGAGCCAGCGGGCTTCGCGCTTTATCCTTCAAGACAACCATAGTAAGAGTGACCCCAAGATAGAGATGATAATCATTTTCATTTGATTTTCCGGGGGCTAATATATCACTCCATCTTCCGCCGCAGTTTTGCGGTGTGGTCATTTCACTCTTCGACATGGTCAAATTGCACATGACTGACACAGTGGCAAGGGATACCAGCGCACGCCAGCGAGGCCGCTTCACCGGCAGGGTGGAGAACCTGGTGATCCAGGAGGGTCTTCGCTTTCACAACAAGGACATCGTTCACAAGGCAGACTTCGCCACCGAGCGGGAGTTGCCGCCGCAGTTGATCATCGCCATTCCCCTCGAGAGCCGGGCCCTGATGACCTATGGCGCCACTCACAGGCTCAAGGGGTGCCGCTTCCACGAGTCCGACCCCATAGTGGCAACCGCCATCCTCTATACCGAGCCCGACATCGTGCAGGGGGCGGCCAAAGCCCAGGTGCGCAGCCGCAGCATCGTCCTCTCCCTGGACCACACCTGGCTCGCCCACAACCTGGCACAGGCGCATCGCAAGGCTTTCGCACAGACCTTCAGCCGCCATCTGAGCCGCGTCGACTGGACCCTGCCCGCGGCGCTTGGACAGATTGCGGAAGCGCTCAATCTCACCAGCAGCCAGAACGCCTCCGAAATGCTGATGCGCAAGGCCTTTGCCCTCAGTGTCTGGGAGAGCCTGATGACCAACCTCCAGCAGGCCGCCTCCCCCTGTTGCCAGCGCCAGAACGAGCAACCGACGCGCCTCAAGATGCTGCTCAGGGATGAAAAAGTGGACGAGATGACCCTGACCGAGATCGCGGCCACCCTCGGCATGAGCGTCTCCACCTTGCAGCGGGCCGCAAAAAAAGAGCTGGGCATGAGCCTGCAGCGCTACCTTCGCCAGCGAAAGCTGCAAGAAGCGCGGGCCAGGCTGGAGGCGCGCAGCCTCTCTCTGCAAGGGGCCGCCGCCCACGCCGGCTATGACCATGTGGCCAATTTCATCACGGCGTTTAGAAAGCAGTTCGGCTTCTCGCCGACGCGGATCGCCAGACAGGGTAAAGAGCAGGAGCAGGCGCCCTCTGCAACGCCTTGAGCCTCCTTGTTCATGCGCAATACATCTTTGCTCTGGGATAGTAGGCACCACGCAGGTGGGGTGGCGCTTGAAATCAGCGCTCGTCATCCACACATTCAGTGCATACAATGCGTTAACGAAGCACAACTCGTCGCTTCACCCCGGAAATCAAGAGGACATCAAGATGGATACCCGTTCTATCTACACTGGCACCCAGGGTGCCGTGCGCGACACCAACAAGGTGCTGCGCAACACCTACATGCTGCTCTCCCTCACTCTTGGCTTCTCAGCCGTGGTAGCCGGGGTAGCAACCGTCATGAACATGCCGCCCCTGCACTGGGCCGTGTTCCTCATCGGTGTCTACGGCCTGATGTTCCTGACCGAAAAGAACCGTGACAACGGCATGGGGCTGGTGTTCACCTTCGCCCTGACCGGCCTGCTGGGCTATAGCCTCGGCCCCATCATCAACATGTACATGAACAACGGCGGCGGCGAGATCGTGATGACGGCGCTGGGCGGCACTGCGCTCACCTTCTTCGGCCTGTCTGCCTATGCCCTGACCACCAAGCGGGACCTCTCCTTCCTCGGCGGCATGCTGTTCGTCGGGTTCTGGGTACTGCTGGTTGCCATGGTCGCCAACATCTTCCTGCAGATGAGCGCCCTGAGCCTGGCCCTGTCCGCCATGTTCATGCTCTTCTCCTCCGGCGCCATCTTGCTGACCACCCAGCAGATCGTGCGCGGCGGCGAGACCAACTACATCTCTGCCACCGTCACCCTGTATGTCTCCATCTACAACATCTTCCTGAGCCTGCTGAGCCTGCTTGGCGGCAACCGCAACTGATGGATGCTTGATATGCACAAGACCCCGCTTCGGCGCAATGCTGTTCACTTAAGAGAATTTGAGTTCCAGTCCACGTAGTATCAGGGCTAAAAATGAGGGAGGCATGATGCCTCCCTCTTTCTATTGCAAGCCACGCTGGATAAAGGCTGAAGGAACATCGACTGGAAACAGCCTTGCTCCCCCAACTCAAGTCGCATTTATGAATAATTAGTCAAAAATGTGCTTATCTGAACAGCATTGCCGCTTCGGCGGGGTTTTTATTGGCGCCCATTTCTGTCAGGATAAGTTGCAAATCAAGGATATGAAGCGAAGTGGCCCTGATCCAAATCAGGGCCGTTTCGCTGTCGACGGGTTATGCTGTCGCTTTCGTTTCGCTCAAGGGTTGCCTTCATCCCATGCCCATGGACTTCTCAGGTTTATTGCGCCGTCTGCTGACCGACTGCCACATCGATTTCACCTCGTTCAAGGGTGGTGCCTAGCATGCCGATGGATTTCTCCGGCCTGCTGCGCCGGCTGCTGACAGACAGCCACATCTATTTCGCTCTCAAGGTCCTGCTCGCCATCGCGGGGCTGCTCGCCTTCGCGCTGGCTACCGGTGACATCCAGCTCACCGTGCTGCTCTCCCTTGGGGTGGTGGCCGGCGCCATCGCCGAGACCGACGACAGCCTCTGGGGCCGGGTCAAGAACCTCGCCATGACCCTGCTCTGCTTCCTGTTTGCCTCATTGTGCGTACAGTATCTCTTCCCCACCCCCTGGCTCTTTGCCATCGGGCTCGCGGGCTCCACCTTCCTCTTCGTGATGGTGGGTGCCCTCGGCCAACGCTACGCCACCATCAGCTTCGGCTCCCTGCTGATTGCCATCTACACCATGCTGGGGGCCGCCAAGGCGCCGGATCTCTTCTATCAGCCGCTGGCCCTGTGCGCCGGGGCCCTCTGGTACGGCCTGGTGTCCCTGGTCTGGCTCTGGCTGCTGCCCTACAAGACCCTGCACGAGCAACTGGCCCAGAGCTACTTCGCCCTCGCCCGCTACTTGCAGGAGAAATCCCGCTTCTTCCCGGCCGACGAACACGGCGCCCAGGCCATCCGCCACAATCTGGCCCAGCTCAACATCAACCTGGTCAATGCCCTGAACCAGGCCAAGACGGCGCTCAATGCCCGCCTTCATGCCCCCGGCCGCCACGGGGTTGCCCCCGAGCTCGCTGGCCTGCTGCGCCTTTACCTGCTTGCCCTGGAGATCCAGGAGCGGGCCACCTCCAGCCACTACCCTTACAGCAAGCTGGAAGCGGAGCTCAAGCAGGGCATCGTCCTCGACGGCTTCCAGGAGGTGCTGTCACAGCTTGCCGACGCCTGTCAGCAGCTTGGCTACGCCATCCTGGTGCACAAGCCCTACACCCACCACAAACGCATTCACTGGACCCTGGAGGCCCTCGGCGATCAGCTGGAGTTCACCCACCTCAAGCAGCACTACCCCAAGACCCTGCTGACACCGATGAAGTTCCTGCGTCGCAACCTGGCCAGCATCAACCAGTTGCTGCAAAGCGCCGAAGAGCTGCAAAACCCCGCCGCGCCGCCCACCAGCCTGCCTCCCCTGGCACGGCCGGTCGCCCTGCCCTTGCTGGCATTGCTCAGGCAGCACCTCACCCCCAACTCCATGGTGTTTCGCCATGCCCTGCGGCTCTCCCTCGGGCTGGTAGTGGGCTATGGCATTCTGCAGGCGTTTCACCTGGACAAGGGGTACTGGATCCTGCTCACCGTATTGTTCGTCTGCCAGCCAAGTTACAGCGCCACCCGCCGTCGTCTGGTGCAGCGGATGCTCGGCACCTTTGCCGGTATCCTCATCGGCGTGCCCGTGCTCTGGTTCTTCCCCGAGCTGCACCTGCAACTGGGGATCATGGGGCTAGCCGCCTTCCTGTTTTTCACCCAGGTGCGCAGCAACTACAGCGCCGCCGTCTGCTTCATCACCCTCTACGTGCTGATGGCGTTCAACCTGCTGGATGGCATCGGCTTCGCCATCCTGGGACCCCGCCTGCTCGATACCCTGCTCGGCTGCCTGCTCTCCTACGCCCTGGTGGCCTGGCTCTGGCCCGACTGGCAATACAAGCGGTTGCCAACCCTTATCGCCAACTCCCTGTCCGCTAATGCGAAGTACCTCTCGGCGGTACTCGCCAGCCTGCATCGCCAACGGGATGAATCCCTGGACTACCGGGTGGCCCGCAAGTGTGCCCACCTCGCCGACAGCGAGCTGGCCATGGCCTGGCAGAGCATGCTGGTGGAGCCGAGCAAGCGCCGCCGCTTCCTGGATCTCTGCTTCACTCTCACCTGGCGCAACCATGCCCTGCTCTCCTATATCTCGGCACTCGGGGCCCATCGCGACAAACTCGAGCCCATCGAGGGGCTGGAGGAGATAAGCCGCCACATCAGCCAGACCCTGGAGCAGGCCGCCGGTCACTTGGCGGGGCAGATGCCGACGCCACTCACGGGAGCCTGTCCGGCCATCGCTCCGGAGAGCAGCGAGGAGCAGCTGATGCTGAGCCAGCAGCTCTCCCTCATCAGCCAGTTGGCAGACGAGCTGTTGGTGCTGGCCAACGACGGCCAGTTGCTGACAGGTCAGGGGCGAACCTAGCCGGACATAGCCGCCGGGCCAGTCCCACCCGAGGCAGGCGCCAAGCGCCGCCCCGGTTGCCGGACGGGACGCAAGGCGCTACCATGCCCGCCCCATTGAGATAGCCTTTTCGAGGAAGCGTCATGTCCGAGCCACACCATTTGCAGTTCAACGGCCAACTCATCGAGACCGATGCCCAGGGCTATCTGCGCCACAGCGAGCAATGGAGCGAGGCGCTGGCCCTGGTGCTGGCCGAGAAAGAGGGGATAGTGCTGGAGGATCCCCACTGGGAAGTGGTGCGTTTCGTACGGGCCTTCTATCTGGAGTTCAACACTTCCCCCGCCATCCGCGCCCTGGTCAAGGCGATGGAAAAGCAGTACGGCCCGGAGAAGGGCAACAGCCGCTACCTCTACAAGTTGTTCCCGGAAGGCCCCGCCAAGCAGGCCACCAAGATCGCAGGCCTCCCCAAGCCGGTGAAGTGCATCTAGTGCTCCTCGGCAGCCAGATAGCCCGATAGCCACATTGCCTCCCCCGTGTTGGACACAAAAAAAGACCGCGCCCATGTTGCCATGAGGCGCGGTCTTTTCATTTCATCGTCCTGTCAGGGGTTGTATGCCACCACGGAGCCGCTCAAGCCCGTCATCTGGCTGATCCGGCTCTGCATGCCCTGCAACTTAGCCTTGGAGACATCCGGCCCGATGAAGACCCGGTTGATCTGCCCCTGCACCGGGGTTCTCGGCGACGTCTGGGCCGAGTAGCCCGCCGCCCTCAGCTTGCTCACCAGGGCATTGACGCTGTCTGCATTCTTGAAGGCGCCAAGCTGCAGGATCCAGCTCCCCTGAGCCGGGGCTGCTGCCGGTGCCGTAGTCGGCTGGGCCATCTTGCTCGCGATAAGATCATCCATGGTCTTGATCTGGCCCGCCTGTGGCTTGGCCTCCACCGGTTTTTGCACCTCTACCGGCTTGGTTGGCACCGGCTTGGGTTTGGGCTGCTCCACCGGTTTCTTGGCGATCACTTCCGGCTTGGGCTCGGGTTTGGGCTGGGGCTTGGATTGCGCCACGACCTGTACCGGCTGCTGCTGGGTGATGGGAGCCTGACTGGCTCCCGCCTGATTGGCCAGGGTCACGGTATCGCCAATCTCCTCTACCTGCCACTGGGTCGCGGCAGAGGCCTGCTGCTGACTCGCCAGATGCTCGGCCGGCAGGGTGCTCGCCGCCGAGACCTGAAGCGCAGGTTTGGCGGGCTCCAGCTCCGGACGCAGGGGGATCTTGGCGAAGGCCTCGTCCTTCTGCTCCAGCTTGTTGCCGTCCATCAGGTCCGGCAGAAAGATGACCACCAGGGCGACCAGGATGACGGTCCCCACCAATCTGTTTTGAAACTTCGAAGCCAAGTTAATTTCCACCCATGTTACTTAGGATCCATTGCAATCTTGCACACTTCGCAAAGAACGCCTCCCCTCACGCCGGCTGGCGAAGCCGGGTCCCTCGCCACCCACTTGGCCTGAAAGGGGATTATCCAGTGCAAAACCCGGCCCGTCGTCACGATGACGGAGCCAGGGGAGCGAACGGCTCAGACCGCGCTCAGAGCCAGCACGTCGGCGACAGTGTAAAACGAGCCGAACACAATGACCATATCGTCAGGACTCGATGCGGCCAAGGCGGCGCCGTAGGCATCCCCCACGCAGGCAAAGGTGAGCGCCACGCCCCGGCCGCTGCCAAGGGCCGTCGCCAACTGGTCGGCCGTGGCCGCGCGCGGGCCGTGGAGGCTTGCCAGGAACCACTCGTCAATCAGACCGTCAAGCTCGGCCAGCGACCCCGCCATGTCCTTGTCCTTGAGCATGCCAACCACGGCGCGGCGCTTGCCCTTGCCGGGGCGCTGACGCAGCTGGCTGGCGAGATAGGCGGCAGAGTGGGGATTGTGGGCCACGTCGACGATGACCAGCGGCGAGGTTTGCAACTGCTGCATCCGGCCAGCCAGGCGGGCATTGGCCAGGCCGTCGCGGATGGCGGACTCCGCCAATGGCAGACCGAGGGACTCCAGGGCCGCCAGCACGGTGACCGCATTCATCAGCGGCAGGGCCGGTTTGGGCAATCCCGACCAGTGGTGCAGGCCGTGATAATCCCAGTCACCTTCATACTCGTCACCACGAAAATCGATGCCGACCTGACGCAGGCAGGCGCCGAGGCGCGCCGCTTCGCTTGCGATGGTCGACGGCGGATTGGGCTCCCCGCTGATGGCGGGTTTACCTTTGCGATAGACGCCGACTTTCTCCACCGCCACCGCCTCCCGGGTATCCCCGAGCCAGTCGCAGTGATCCAGGGCAATGGAGGTGATCAGGGCGACGTCGGACTCCACCACATTGGTGGCATCGAGCCGCCCCCCCAGCCCCACTTCCAGCAAGAGCACATCGGGCGCGGCGCGGCGAAACAGCCACAGACCCGCCAGGGTGGCGAACTCGAAGAAGGTGAGGACGATGTCGCCCCGGGCGGCTTCCACCTCGGCAAAGGCCGCGCAGTGATCGCCATCGGCCAGCTCCTGGCCATTGACGCGCACCCGCTCGGTAAAGCGCAGCAGATGGGGGGAGGAGTAGACACCGACCCGGTAGCCGGCGGCCATCAGGATGCTGGCCGCCATGGCGCAGGAGGAGCCCTTGCCGTTGGTGCCCGCCACCGTGATCACCTTGAACGGCAGTTCGGTGAGGCCCATGCGGCGGGCAACCGTGCCGACCCGCTCCAGCCCCATGTCGATGTTGGCCGGGTGGATCTGCTCCAAATAAGAAAGCCAGTCGACCAGCGACCGGCTTTGGGATTGTTGCATGTGTGAACTCATCTTCAGTCTTCGATGACCTGAGTGTTCATCAGCTTGGCCAGCAGACCGGCCAGGCGGTTGCGCATTTCGCGCCTGTCGATGATGAGATCGATGGCACCCTTCTCCAGCAGGAACTCGGAGCGCTGGAAGCCTTCCGGCAGTTTCTCGCGCACGGTCTGCTCGATGACGCGGGGGCCGGCAAAGCCGATCAGCGCCTTGGGTTCGCCTACGTTGATGTCACCCAGCATGGCCAGGCTCGCGGAGACGCCACCCATGGTGGGGTCGGTCAGCACGGAGATGAAGGGCAGGCCCGCCTTGGTGAGGCGATCTAGGGCCGCACTGGTCTTCGCCATCTGCATCAGGGAGAACAGGGCTTCCTGCATCCGCGCACCACCGGAGGTGGAGAAGCAGACTAGGCCGCGGCCCTCCTTGATGCTCTCCTCGACGGCGCGCACAAAGCGGGCACCGACCACGGAGGACATGGAGCCCCCGATGAAGGAGAACTCGAATGAACAGGCGACGACCGGTACCCCCTTGAGGGTCCCCTTCATCACCACCAGCGCATCCTTCTCGCCCGTCTCTTTCTGGGCGGCAGACAAACGATCCTTGTAGCGCTTGGAATCCTTGAATTTCAGGATGTCTTGCGGCTCCAGCTCGGCCGCGACTTCGCTGCGTCCCTCGGCGTCGAGGAAGCTCTCGAGACGGGCACGGGCGCTGATGCGCATATGATGGTCACACTTGGGGCACACTTCGAGATTGCGCTCCAGCTCTGCCCGGTAGAGCACCTGTTCGCAAGCAGTACACTTGGTCCACACCCCTTCCGGAATGTTGTGACGACGCGGTGTGGTGATCTTGCTCTTGGGAAGGATCTTCTCAAGCCAGCTCATGGAATTCCTTAATGCATTTGTGCCTGACAAAACACATCGAGCCTTGATTGTTCAATGACTTAACGGCTCGATGGCAATAAACGACGGATCATTAAACCACAAATTTTCGGGCCCAGTTACTAAAAACTGGTCGTACCCGGTGCCGAGTCCGGCAGCCACAGCGGGCCGAGGGGCGGCCGGGGCAACCCGAATTCGGCCGGGTAATCTACATCCACCAGATAGAGGCCGCCCGCCTTGGCGGTCGGGCCCGCCAGGTTGCGATCCTTCGCCGCCAGCACCTCGGCAATCCACTCCACCGGTTGAAGCCCCTGCCCCACCAGCAGCAGGGAGCCGGTGATGTTGCGCACCATGTGATGCAGGAAGGCGTTGGCCTTGATGTCGAGCACGATGTAGGGGCCGGAACGGCTGACACACAGGTGGGTCACATTGCGCCAGGGGGTGTTGGACTGACAGGCGACAGCCCTGAAGGTGCTGAAGTCGTGCTCCCCCAGCAGGCTCTGGCCGGCCTGGTGCATCAGCGCCGCATCGATGGTTTCGTGGTAGTGACTGACGCCACTGCCGAGGATGGCCGGGCGGTAGTTGTGGTTGTAGATGACGTAACGGTAGCGACGGGCGGTGGCGCTGAAGCGGGCATGGAAATGCTCGTCCACCTCCCTGACCCAGCGCACGGCGATGTCAGGGGGCAGGTTGGAGTTGAGCCCCAGGGTCCAGGCGCCTTCTGCGCGGTTCGACTCGGTATCGAAGTGGATCACCTGGCCGGTGGCATGCACCCCCGCATCGGTGCGACCGGCACACTGGATGGAGACGGGGTGGTTGGCGATGCGGCTGAGGGCTTTTTCCAGCTCCTCCTGAACGCTGATCACTTCGCGCTGGCGCTGCCAGCCGAAGTACCGGCTGCCGTCATATTCAATACCAAGGGCAATTCGCATGGGTAACGGTGTCTTCTGATGAAAGGATGCAGTGAAAGAAACGGGGCGGATTATACGCGCTCGGGCTCAAAAGTCCCAGACCGGGCGAGGCCGCGCCCAAAGAGAGAGGGCAGCCCGCGGGCTGCCCTCTCTGGTGCATGGATGACAAGGGCCTGCCTAGCCCAGGCGCTTGAGCAGCTTCTGCGCCTCGCTGCGCTGGTGCTCGCTGCCCTGGGCCACCGCCTCTTCCAGCAGCTCGCGGGCGCTCTCCTTGTCGTCGATCTCGAGGTAGGCCCGGGCCAGATCCAGCTTGGCTCCCACCCCGCCGTCATCGGCATCCACATCAAAGCCGTTGGACTCCGGCAGCACCTCAGGGAAACCGTCCAGCCCCACATCCAGGGAGAAGCCCTGATAGGGTTCCTGCTCCGTGCTGCTGGCATCGGCATCGGCATCGGCCAGCAGCTTGTCGATTTCAACGAAGTCGCTGTCTTGCACCTGCTCGCGGGGCTTCACCTCCCCCTGATGGGACTCCACCTCGGCGAAGGCATCCTCGAAGTCCGCCAGGGCCAGCTCGCTTGGATCCCACTCGGACGCCGCCGGCTTGGTGGGCTCCAGCCCGAGCTCGGCCAGCATGTCGTCCACATCGTCCTTGCCAAACCCCGTCTCGTCGATGTGCGGCGCCTTGGCGGCAAGCTCATCGTCGGTCGGCTCGCCAAACCCGGTCTCTAGATCGCTCAGATCGAAGTTGGCCAGTGTCTCGTCACGCTGGCTGCGGCTCTCCTTCTGGGCCTGGGCCAGATCCGCTTCCAGATCCGCGTCCAGCTCGGCAAACAGGGCGGCTTGCAGCTCCTCCTCGGTCATGATCTCGTCATGACCACGAGCAGAGGAGCTGGGCTCGTCGGAGAGATCGAGTTCCGGCACCACGGGCAGATCGAAGTCACCCTCGTGGGCCAGATCCAGCTCGGGCACCAGATCCGGATCCCGGTTCGCCGTCGTCACCGCAGGCTCCACATCAAAAGCGGAGAGCGCCGTCTCGTCATCCCGGAAGATGACATCGGCGGCAGCACTGGCGCCATCTTGCTTCCTGCTCACTTCCGGCTCGTTGAGATCCGGCATGCCATGGAGGGGCTCGTCATCCGCGATGCCCACCGTCATCAACTGCTCAAACTCGCTGTTCTCGTCTCCCATGACCATGGAGGTCGGCTCGGAGAGGCTCTTCTCCTGCTCTTCCAGCTCGCGGCGGGCACGAGCACGCAGCCAGAGCGTGACCAGGGCAAGCACCAGGAGTACCGGCAGCAGGATGATCATGGCGAGATTGAGCGGCGAAGAGAGCAGCTCCATCAGCCAGCTCTGTTTGGGCACCGGCGCCACCACAGGAGGCGTCGGATTGGCCTTGAGTTCCGCCACCTCTTTTTGCAGGACGGTTTGATCCTGCAACTGGGCCTTGAGGGTCTCCACCTCTTCGGTCAGGGCTTGCAGGCGCAGCTTGAGCCTGTGGTTCATCTCGGTGACCTGGCCGAGCTGGGCGTTGGCATCTTCCAGGGCCAGCGCCATCTCGGTGGAGGGTTTGCCCACCGCAGTGGCGGGCAGGGGCGCCGGCGCCGTGCTGGCGGTGCTGCTCGCAGCAGCGCTCACCACCACGGGGGTGGAGACAGCCGCCTTGGCGGTCTCCTTCACCTCGGGGGCAGGAGCCGTCGCCTTGGGTGCCGCCGGGATCGGCGCCGCCTTGGGCGGTGTATTCTTGGCCACCACAGCCGGCTTGGCCGGAGCAGGCTTGCTCACCACCGGCTGGGCGACGTGAGATTGCTTGTTGGCCAGGTATTTGGGGCTCAGCCCCTTCCAGCTCGCGTTGTCGCTGTTGAAGCGACGGCGTGCTTCGGCATCCGTGATGCGCCCCGCCTCTGCGGCGGTGGGCAGCAGGATGTGGGAACCCACCAGAATATGGTTGATGTTGCCGTCTGCGAAGCTTCGGGGGTTCTTGTCATAGATGGCCACCATGGTCTGGTAGACACTTACCCGGTTGGACGGGCGATGCTTGCTCGCCAGACTCCAGAGGGTATCGGTGGGACGCACGGGACCATAACTGCCAGCCGACGCAGCAGGCACCTGACGCACGATGGGCTGGGCTCTGGGCAGGGTGACGGGCGCCACGGGCTGGGCCCGGGGCTCTGGTTGCACCGCGGGGGGCGGTGAGCCATCCGGTCCCTTGAGTTCGACAAAGAAGGGTTCTCGCGCCCCCTCTTCGGCCTGAACCGTGCCCAGAAGCCCCAATGCGAGTAGCGTTGCCAGCGTTATGCGGGAATGTCCCATATTCGTTCCTTCGTATGACGGCCCTATCACATTGAAAAATCTGGATAGTTACCCCAAAACAATCGGCTCAATATAAATCAGGCGCCGGTCTCAAGCGAGCGATCCGACATATTTCGCGCCCGGCGGCGACCAGAAAGCAGCCCCAGACGCGAACCAGAGTGTAGAAAAAAACCTAGTCCACTGATATCACACGGTATTCCAAAAACCGGAGAGTGGGTTCCCGGTCACATCCCGGGGCCAGGGCGCCCACATCAAGGCGGGGTTCCCTCCCCGCCCGGGGCCGACATCCGGCCTCAGAGGTAGTCGCGTACCAGCAGTTCGGCAATCTGCACGCTGTTGGTTGCCGCGCCCTTACGAACGTTATCGGCCACGATCCACATATTGATACCATTCGGATGAGAAATATCCTGGCGTACCCGCCCGACCATCACGTCATCCTGACCGGTGGCATCGCGCACCGGGGTCGGGTAGTCCCCTTCATCATCAAACAGGGTGACGCCCGGGGCATTGCGCAACAGCTCCTTGACCTGCTCGGCGTCCAGCGGCTGGTGCAGCTCCACATGAACCGCCTCAGCGTGACCGTAGAAGACCGGTACCCGCACGCAGGTGGGGTTCACGGCGATGCTGGCATCCCCCAGGATCTTCTGGGTCTCCCACACCATTTTCATCTCTTCCCGGGTGTAGCCGTTGTCGGTGAAGTCATCGATCTGCGGGATCAGGTTGAAGGCGATCTGCTGCGGATAGAGGGTCGGCTCCACCGGACGGCCGTTAAGCAGGTGGGCGGTCTGGCCCGCCAGCTCGCTCACCCCTTCCTTGCCGGAGCCGGATACGGATTGGTAGGCCGCCACGTTGATGCGACTGATGCCCACCTCGTCGTGCAGGGGCTTGAGGGCCACCAGCATCTGGATGGTGGAGCAGTTGGGGTTGGCGATGATGTTGCGGTTGCGAAAATCGGCCAGGGCGTCCGGGTTCACTTCCGGAATGACCAGGGGAATGTCCTCGTCGTAGCGGAAGCAGGAGGTGTTGTCGATGACGATGCAGCCGTGCTCGGCGGCGATGGGCGCCCATTTGGCCGAAACCTCGGCACCGGCGGAGAAGAGTGCAATCTCCACTTGGCTCCAGTCAAAGGCCTCCACATCAAGGATGTCGACGTTCTTGCCGCCAAAACGCACCGTGTCCCCAGCGCTGCGACTGGAGGCGAGCGGATAGAGGGTCGCTACCGGGAAGGCGCGCTCCTCCAGGATCTCGATCATGGCCTGACCCACGGCGCCGCTGGCACCCAATACCGCTACGTTGAATTGCTGACTCACTGATCTGTTCTCCTGTTATGCGGCCCGTCGGGGCCGGGCATGAGGGCCACGGCTGGCACGCGTATCGGTTTGATGACAGGCCCGCCATGATGCCGGGCCGGGGGGAAGCGCCGCCTGGGCAAGCCCCTCCCCTTGTTGAAATCGGGTTTATTGCTCCGAGACGGCAAAGCCCAGTCGGGCCAGTCTGTCGTCGGCGAAGGGCCCTTTCAGTTGCAGGGCGCCCAATTCGCGCCGCTCGGGGTAGCGCTTGCGCTGCTCATCGAAGCTGCCGGGCAGCCCGATCCGGTTGCGAAAACGGGCGTCGTCACGGCGCACGTCATAAACAAGGTGGACAAGCTGCTTGATGAGCGCCTGATCCGCCGGCTGCCCCGGCGTCAGCTCGCGCACCTCTGGGGCAGGCAGCAGGGATTGCAGATCCTGGCGCGGGGTGCGCCCCAGTTGCCGGCACAGCGCCTCATAGAGCATCCAGGTGCCACGGGCCTTGCCTTCCAGGCTGTAACCGGCGATGTGCGGGGTGGCCAGCTCGGTATGGGGCACCAGTTCCTTGAGGGGCTCCGGCTCTCCTTCCCATACGTCCATCACCAGCCGCAGGGGATGGGGTCCCTGCTGGCGGACAAGCAGGGCATGGTTGTCCCACACCTCGCCGCGGGAGGCGTTGATGAGGATCTGCCCGGCCGGACGCTCGGCGATCTCCTCGGCTCCCAGCAGGTGGAAGGTGGCCTCTTCCCCTTCACGAAGATAGGGGACATGGAAGCTGACGATGTCGGCATCCAGGGCAGTGCGGTAATCCACGAAGTCGCCAGCGGCGCCGCTACGGGCCAGGGGCGGGTCGCAGCGCAGCACCTTCATCCCGAGCGCCTCGGCCTTGCCGGCCACGCTCTCGCCGGTGTTGCCGGCGCCGATGACGGCGAGGCTCATCTCGCTCAAGGTCAGCTCATGGCGTTCCGCCAGAACCAGCAGGGCGGAGAGCACGTAGTCCCCCACCGACACCTTGTTGCAGCCGGGGGCGCTGAAGAAGGGGATGCCCCGCGCCGCCAGCAGCCCCTGATCGATGTGATCCGTACCGATGGTGGCCGTGCCGACAAACCCCAGCCTGGGGCAACTCGCCAGGAGCGCTTCGTTGACCCGGGTCACGGAGCGCACCAGCAGCACATCCGCCTCTTGCAGATCCGCGGCCTTTATTTCTCGTCCCGGCAGGGGAACCACTTCACCAAATTCCGCAAACAGCTCCACCGCATGGGGCATATTTTCATCAACGACGATCTTCATCGGCACGCATCTCGTCCACAAGGGCCACAGGCGCGCCATTCTAGCCCAAACGCGACGGATTTTCAGAGGCTTGTTGGCAGACCGCTCTGCGGCCATCTTTCCGCCTTCCGGCCTCAGGTGCGGGCACGATGCCCGGCAGCATCATATGTAACAGCCTGTTGCCCTCGCCCCCTTCGCCTTGACCAGAGCAACCTGACTGGCACAATGACGCCTCTTTTTAGCCGCTCGCGCCACCGAACCGGACCCCTTGATGCCGACTCACTCCTCTTCGTTGCCACGCCGCAAGGTGCTTCATTTCAATGCCCTCCTGCTCCTCCCCCTGCTGCTGCTCGTCTGCCTGCCCTGGCAGCCGTTCATGACCCAGGCCCTGCAATCGGGCTGGCTATGGTGGCCCTACGCCCTCACCCGCATGGTGGACTTGCCGGGGCTGGTCATCACCATCGCCGCCCTGCTGCTGCTCACAAGACACAAGCTGACGCTGGACGGTCGCGCCCTGCTGGCGCTGGCTGGCGCCCTCTTTGCCGTGCTGGCGAGCGACTGGGTCATCAAGAGCCTCATCAAGCTGCTGACCGAGGAGCCCAGGCCCTACCTCATCTGGCTGGAGAGCCAGGAGCTGATCCCCGCCATCCGCCAGTTCTATGGAGGAAGCCAGGCCCTTCGCAGTGAACAGGTCCACGCCGCGACCCAGTTGTTGGCGCTGCCCGCCTGGCTCGGCCAGCACTGGCAGGCAGAGGTCAACTATGCCTTTCCCTCCGGTCACAGCATCGCCGCCATGAGCCTCGCCCAGTTCTTCGGCCTGATCTGGCTGGCCCGGGCACCCGCCGGGGCCTGGCTGCTGCCACTCTGGGCCATCGGGATTGGCCTCTCGCGCACCCTTATCGGCATGCACTGGCCCCTGGATGTGCTGGCAAGCGCCCTGCTTGGCAGCCTCACCGCCCTCCTGGCCGCCCGCTGGTGGTTGCGCCACTACTGACGTCCAATAAAAAACGGGCACCTGGGTGCCCGTTTTTATCGCTTGTACGCCACTCACCCCTTCTGCTGCCAGCCCTCGGGATACTTGTAGCCGACGAAGCGCTTGGCGGCATAAGCCTTGAATTCAGGGGAGTTGTAGGCGGCCGCCACATCCTTGGCGAACGGCTTGCCCGCATCGGCGCTCTTTACCACCACCCAGTTGATGAAGTCATAGCTGCGCTCGAGGAAGAGGCCGGAGCTGAACGGGATCCCGCTTGAGGCGGCAAAGTTGCCGTTGATGACGGAGAAATCCACATCCTCACGGGAGCGCGGCAGCTGCGCCGCCTCCAGCAGCACCAGCTTGAGGTTGTGGGGGTTCTTCACCACGTCGAACTCGCTCGCCTTGAGGGGATTGATCCCCTCCTTGAGGCTCAGCCAGCCCAGATCCTGCAACATCAGCAGTGCCCGCGCCTGGTTGGTGGGATCGTTCGGGATGGCGACCGTGCTTCCCTCTTTCACCGCCTTCAGATCCCCCAGCTTGCCGGCGTAGAGCCCCATGGGACCGGTCGGCACCTGGGTGATGGGCGCCAGAGAGAGACCCCGGTCTTTGGCGAAGCTCTCCAGATAGGGCTTGTGCTGGAAGCAGTTGACGTCAAGCGACCCGTCCGCCAGGGCGATGTTGGGGGTCACGTAATCGGTGAACTCCACCAGTTTGACCTTGTAGCCCTTGGCTTCGAGCTGCGGCTTGATGGCGTCGGTGACCATGTCGGCAAAGTCGCCAACCGTGGTGCCGATGACGATCTCTTTCTTCGCCTCATCGATGGCAAAGGCGGACAGAGGCAGGCTGCTGGCGAGCAGCGCCAGGGCGGAAAGGGTGAAGAAGGAACGACGTTGCATAAAAAACTCCCTGTCAACATGATCATCAAAACGGTGAGCGGTCGGGGGCGCGAACATGCAGTCAACGCACAACCATCTAGCCATCCAAACGGCCAACTTAACACACCATAACAGAGCTCGTAGCCTTCGCCAAGCAACAAAACCGGGCAAGCTTGGCCAGCACGAAGCAAAGCGCATCCCGCAACTGGATGAATAATCTTTGACAGAGCACGCAGTTATGCGCCTTGCCCTCTCCCTGCCTGGCGTCAAACTGGCTTATTGTGGTCATTCGATACCCATTTCAACGGTTCCCATGAGGGCCTGATGGGCTGCTCTACACCCAGGCAACACAAGGAGTCACCGTGTTCGATCATGTTGAAATCAAGGTGGTGCGTTTTGACTCCTGTCAGCACTTCTACGCCACCGTGCTGGCTCCTCTTTTGATAGAACTCAAATAGTCTGATGAGACGGCGGCCGGTTTTGGCCTGATGGGCCGCGATCACGTGGGCTTCCTGATTGAGCGGGGGCAGCAGGGCGCCTCCTGCCATCTCGCATTCAGGGCCGACGACGCGACACAGGTGGATGCGTTCCATCACGCGGGGATCAAGGCAGGCTTTGCCTGCAATGGGTTGCCGGGACTGCGTCCCCACTATGCCCCCAATTACTACGCCGCCTTCCTGGGCGATCCCGATGGCAGCAACATCGAGGCGATGACCTACATTGAGTCCTCACACGCCGCAAACACATCGCAGCACTGTGCCACCCAGCAAAAGGCCCTGCATTCGGTGAATCCAGGGCCTGAGAAGTACACGTAATGAGTCGGGTTAGATTATTTGACCGCCTTGCTGGCGTTCTCCAAGGCCTGCTTCTCGGCGGCGTTCATGATGGACGCCTGGCGGTTTTGCTCGGCCTGGTAGCAGGCGTCCTTGCTGATCCCTTGCGCCTGGCATTCCGCCATGCGTTGTGCCGGGCTGGCGCAACCGGCCAAAAGGCCAGCCAGGGAGACGAACAGGATTATCTTCTTCATGGTACTTCTCATCGTTAATGGAAAATCGTCCAACTACGCAGTAGCGGGTTGATGCGTCGCCCCTTGTCATGCACACCAAAACTGAGAAAACGGGCTCCATGACGCGCATCCTAGTGCCCGCCACGCCGTCGGTCAGCTCACAATTTGTATCAAGATGTACGCGAGAATGGCTCCCAGGATGGCGCTGTATCTCATCCGCAACGGAGAAAGGAGACAAAAAATGCACAAACACCATCACCCAGGCCTGCTGGTGGTCGATATTCAGGGCAAGCTGGCCCGCCTGGTCGAGGAGAGCGACGCCCTGATTGCCAATACCGCCAGGCTGGTGCAAGGGGCCAGGGTGCTGGGGCTGCCGGTTGTCTGGCTGGAGCAGAACCCGGACAAGCTCGGTGCCACCGTGCCCGAATTGCAATCGCTGCAGGCAGGCGATCTTGTGCTGCCCAAATACAGCTTCGGCGCCCTGGGGGAGCCCACTGTGGCGACCGCGCTGGCCGAAAGCGGGGTAGAGCATTGGCTGGTATGTGGCATCGAGACCCATATCTGCGTCTACCAGAGCGTGTTGGGACTTCTGGCCAGCGGCACCCGGGTCTCGCTGGTGGTGGATGCGGTGTCGTCTCGCTCCGCTGCCAACCGGGATCTCGCCATCGGCCAGCTTGCGGCCAGGGGAGCTGCGCTGACGTCGGTGGAGATGTGCCTCTATGAGCTGATGGGGGACTGCCGCCATCCGGCATTTCGCCAGATCCTCTCCCTGGTGAAATGACCGCCATGATGGACAATATGGCGCCCTTTCTGTTCGCCCTCATCGCCTTCGGGGCGGCACTCATGGTGACGGTGACGGGGATGGCCGCCACCCGTCACTATCTGGCCTGGCTCTGGCTGGGGATCATGCTCTTCTTCAGGCTGTGGTGGACGCTGCTGGGATGCCGCCGCTCCTCGCCGAACCGGCCCCTCTCTGACCATGCCGCCCGGACGGCTCAGCTCCCCAGACGCTCCTGCAGATAGTCGTATCCTTCCCCCTCCCTTGGCACGAAGCTCAGCCTGTGGGTCAGACCGGGGGGCGCATCATCGGCATGATGGGAAACGAACAATAGCTGGGTTCCCTCGCCCACGAGGCGCGCTACCATCTCCCGCACCAGGTGACGGTTGAGGGGATCCAGTCCCTGCAGGGGTTCGTCCAGGATGAGCAGCGGCGGATGCTTGACCAGGGCACGGGCGATCAGCACCAGTCGCTGCTGACCGAAAGAGAGAGAGTGGAAAGGCTGCGCCCCCTGATCGGCCAGCCCCAGCAGGGCCAGCCACTGGTTGGCCAGCGCCAGCTGACGATCCCCCGGCCGGGTATAAAGCCCGATGGAGTCGTAGAAACCGGAGAGGATCACTGTCTGCACCGGGCAGCTGACACGATAGTCCAGATGCAGCGCCGGGCTCACGAGCCCGATGTGGCGCTTGATCTCCCAGATGCTCTCGCCGCTGCCCCGCCGCCGTCCGAACAGATGGAGCTCATTGTTGTAACCTTGCGGGTGATCTCCGGTGATGAGGGAGAGCAGGGTCGACTTGCCAGCGCCATTCGGTCCCACCAGTTGCCAGTGCTCCCCCTCGTCAATGGTCCAGTCGAGCCCATCGATGATCACCTGATCCCCGTATGCGATACGCATGGCTTTCATGACGACCCGAGGGCCGGGAGGCAGGGGCTCGGGGGTCGTCAGCGGTGGCGGCAAACGGGGGGATACCGTTTCGGCGCGTGCCAGCTGGGCAACCTCCTGGCTGCCGAGCACCTCCTCGCGCTCCCCCGCCAGCAGCAGACGACACTCGCCGAGCAGGCCGAGGTGAGTGGCAAAGGGGGGGATCTCGTCAAAACGGTTGACGATCACCACCAGGCGCAGCCCCTCTGACACCAGGTCGGCCAGCAACATCATCAAAGAAGCCCTGGCCCCCTGATCCAGACCATCGAAGGGTTCGTCCAACACCAGCAGTTCGGGTCGCCCCAGCAGGGCCCGGGCCAGCAGCAGCTTGCGCCCCTCCCCGCTCGAGAGGTAGCGATAGGGGCGCTCCCACAGGGATTCAATGCCAAAACGGGCCAGCAGCGCGCGGGCCTCATGCTCCTCACCCCCTGCCTCCAGCATCAGGGTCGATACCCGATACCCCGCCTCCTCCTCTTCCCCCAGCATGTCGGTATTGCGCCGCTGCCAGTCCAGCTCCCCCAGCTGTTGCTGCGACTCGAACGAGAGTCGCTCGGCCCGGACTCGACCCGATACCGCTCCGGCACGCACGACCAGCTCGCCGCACAGGGCCGACGCCAGCGCCGTCTTGCCGCTGCCGTTGCTGCCGACGAAGGCCCAGCAGGCCTGCGGGGTGAGACAGAGTTCGGGAATAACCAGGGTGTGGTGGCCACGCAGGGCCAGGGTGGCGGATTGCCACTGCAATGAGGTCATGGGATCGTCCTGTGATGGGTGCGGAGCACCTTGCTCTTTCCCCTTGTAACAGAAAAAGGGGGGCGCAGACAAAAACGGCGCCATTGCGGCGCCGTGTCATCAAAAAGCGGGGACGGGTTTAGCCGGCCTTGTGCTGCTCGGCCAGATAGAGCCAGGTGTCGACCACGGTATCGGGGTTGAGCGACACGGAATCGATCCCCTGCTCGACCAGCCAGGCGGCGAAGTCCGGGTGATCGGACGGCCCCTGGCCGCAGATCCCCACGTACTTGCCCGCCTTGCGGGCGGCGGCGATGGCCATGGCCAGCAGTGCCTTGACCGCCTCGTTGCGCTCGTCGAACAGGTGGGCGATGAGCCCGGAGTCCCGATCCAGCCCCAGGGTCAACTGGGTCATGTCATTGGAGCCGATGGAGAAGCCGTCGAAGTGCTCAAGGAATTTGTCCGCCAGCAGCGCATTGGAGGGCAGCTCGCACATCATGATGACTTTCAGGCCGCGCTCGCCACGGCGCAAGCCGTTCTCAGCCAGTATCTCCACCACCTGCTCCGCCTCACCCAGGGTACGCACGAAGGGGATCATCACCTCGACGTTGGTCAACCCCATGACATCCCGCACCCGTTTCATCGCCTCGCACTCGAGGGCGAAGCAGGGGCGGAAGCTGTCGGCGATGTAGCGCGACGCACCACGGAAACCGATCATGGGGTTCTCTTCATGGGGTTCGTAACCACGGCCCCCCACCAGGTTGGCGTACTCATTGGACTTGAAGTCCGACATCCGCACGATGACCCGCTCAGGCCAGAAGGCGGCCGCTAGGGTAGCGATCCCTTCCGTCAGCTTGGCTACGTAGAACTCCCTGGGGCTCTCGTAGCCCGCGATCATCCTGGTGATGGTGGCCTGGAGTTCCGGGGTCTGCTGATCGAACTCCAGCAGCGCCTTGGGGTGGACCCCGATCATGCGGTTGATGATGAACTCGAGGCGGGCCAGGCCCACACCGGCATTCGGCAACTGGGCAAAATCGAAGGCGCGGTCCGGATTGCCGACGTTCATCATGATCTTGATGGGCAGGCGCGGCATGTTGCCCACCTCGGTCACCGCCACGTCAAAGTCGAGCTCGCCGTCATAGATGAAGCCGGTATCCCCTTCCGCACAGGAGACGGTGATGAGCTGACCATCCTGGATGTGGTCGGTGGCGTTGCCGCAACCCACCACTGCCGGAATGCCAAGCTCCCGGGCGATGATGGCGGCGTGACAGGTGCGTCCACCCCGGTTGGTGACGATGGCGGAAGCGCGCTTCATGATGGGCTCCCAATCCGGATCGGTCATGTCGGTGACCAGCACATCGCCGGGCTGCACTTCATCCATCTGGCTGATGGAGGAGATGACACGGGCCGGACCCGCGCCAATCTTGTGGCCGATGGCGCGCCCCTCGATCAGCACCTTGCCGGTTTGCTTGAGGGCAAAGCGCTCGAGGGTATTGGCTTCCTGGCGGCTACGCACGGTTTCCGGACGGGCCTGAACGATGTAGAGCTTGCCATCCTGACCATCCTTGGCCCACTCGATGTCCATCGGGCGGCCGTAGTGCTGCTCGATGATGAGGGCCTGCTTTGCCAGGGCCATCACTTCCTCGTCCGTGATGCAGAAGCGGTTGCGCTCGGCATCGGTGGTGTCGACCACCTTCACCTGACGGCCATGACCGGCATCCCCGGAGTAGGTCATCTTGATGAGCTTGGAGCCCAGCGTCTTGCGCACCACGGCAGGGCGCCCGGCCTTGAGGGTCGGCTTGTGCACATAGAACTCGTCCGGGTTGACGGCCCCCTGCACCACCATCTCGCCCAAACCCTGGGCGCCGGTGATGAAGACCACGTCGTTGAAGCCGGATTCGGTGTCCAGGGTAAACATGACGCCTGAGGCAGCGAGATCCGAGCGCACCATGCGCTGCACCCCGGCGGAGAGAGCGACCCCCTTGTGGTCATAGCCCTGATGGACCCGGTAGGAGATGGCGCGATCGTTGAACAGCGAGGCAAACACATGCTTGATGGCAGTCATGACGGCATCGATACCGCGCACGTTGAGGAAGGTCTCCTGCTGACCGGCAAACGACGCATCCGGCATGTCTTCCGCAGTGGCGGAGGAGCGCACGGCAAAGGATGCCTCGAGCCCCGCGCTCAGCTTGTCATAGGCCTCGCGCACCGCCTGCTCCAGAGCGGGCTGGAAGGGCGCTTCCACCACCCAGTCGCGGATCTGCTGACCGGCCCGGTTGAGGGCGGCGATGTCATCCACATCCAGACTGTCGAGCAGGTCATGGATCTTGCCGTTGAGGCCGCTTAACTCCAGAAACTCGTTAAACGCAAAGGCCGTGGTCGCAAACCCGCCCGGCACGGACACGCCGACCCCCGAGAGGTTGCTGATCATCTCGCCAAGGGATGCATTCTTGCCGCCGACGCGTTCAACGTCCTGCATACCGAGCTGTTCGTACCAGAGTACGTACTGTTGCATTTGCATGTCTCCAGGTTGGGGGGCCAGGGTGACAATTCACCTGCTGTGCCAAGTCGTGTGTTTTTGTTAGTGTCTGTTGCCAACGACCATGAAAACGTTTTCTATTTATTGTCAAAAAAATCCCCGAGCAAGAGTTGGGGATGGTCGTTTGACACAGGCATTCTACAATAGCGACACAAAAAGGTAACGACTCAGGTTTGCAAGCGAGTTCACAACTTGGGCATGGCAGATCTGTTGACAAAAACGATATGGTTTCGAGAGATACTTATTTCTCGCCGCCCCCTGGAGCGCACCACAGGAGTCCGCAGTGCACACCGTATTCTATGTATCCGACGGCACCGCCATCACCGCCGAAGTCTTCGGCCACGCCGTGTTGAGCCAGTTTCCCCTGGCCTTCGAACAGGTCACCATCCCCTTTGTCGAGACCCAGGAAAAAGCGCGCCAGGTACGGGCACGCATTGACGAGCAGTTTCGCCAGACCGGGGTGCGCCCCATCCTGTTTCACACCATCGTCGACCCCATGGTGCGTGAAGAGGTGCTCAAGGCCCAGGCCAGCAGCCACGATTTTCTCAACACCTTCGTGAGCCCTCTCGAACAGGAGCTCGGTATCAAGGCCGAACCCAGGTTGCATCGCACCCATGGCATGGAAAACCGCAAGCTGTACGACGATCGCATCGAAGCGGTCAACTTTGCGCTGGCCAACGACGATGGCATCACCACCAGGGAGTATGACGAGGCAGACATCATCCTCATCGGGGTCTCCCGTTGCGGCAAGACACCGACCAGCCTCTATCTGGCACTGCAATTTGGCATTCGCGCCGCCAACTATCCCTTTATCGAGCAGGACATGGGATCGCTGGAGCTGCCCGCCGCCCTCAAGGCCAATCGCCACAAATTGTTCGGCCTCACCATCATGCCGCAGCGGCTGCACGAGATCCGCAACCAGCGCCGCGCCAACAGCCGCTACTCCTCGCTTGATCAATGCAAACAGGAGCTGGCCAGCGTCGAGAGGCTGTTCCGCCAGGAGGCGATCCGCTTCCTCGATACCAGCTCCCACTCGGTCGAGGAGATCAGCGCCAAGATCCTGGAAGCGACCGGCCTTCGCCGCCAGCTCTGCTAACCTGCAAGGCTGCGACAGCACAACGCACCATGAGACAGAGGAGTGGCAAGATAACGAAACAGAAGAACAGGATGAAAAAATAATGCCAGCATCATCGCTGGCATCCCATCACTCGCGGGGCAATCAGGCTCAGGGCTTGTTGAGTTCCTTGTTGTTCATCAACATGCCGTGAAAATTAATGAGTCCCCTGCCCTTGCGGACTCGCTCGCTCAGCCAGCAAGCTGGCACCAGCCCCATCCCGGCAGCAAGGATGAGCACCATGGCGATGTGGTTCACCAGGTAATCCGCTCCCAACCAGCCCCAGACAACAAGGCTGCTCATCGCCATCGTCAGCAACATGGGGGATAGCCAGATCCCGAGCCAGAGCACGACCATCACCAGGCCACCCACAATACGCTCCATCATATGAGTCCCTTTTTATCAAAGGGCAACAAGAACATGAAAACCGGACTGAGTCAATAGATAGAAATCCATCAGAACACAAAACCAGCAACCACTCTCAAACCCCCTTTCTAGGTCATGAAAAACCTGCATGTCGCACAAAATAGCAGCCAATGATGAGGAAAACAGGTGCATGAATGGTCGATTATCACTATTCTGCTCGGGTTGGTAGCCGCTACAAAAAACAGCCAGCGGCAAACCGTAACGATATAAATACGGGTTTCGTCACGTTTTCGGCACAAGATGCCGCGCCAGGCAGAGGACGTGCTGTGGCTGACGGGACGCGAGCCGAGTGATTTCAGCGACGTAAGGAAGGATGCATGGATCTTCAACAACACGGCGACGAGCTCAAGCGCGGTCTGAAAAACCGCCATATCCAGCTTATCGCACTGGGCGGTGCCATCGGTACAGGCCTGTTCCTCGGCATTGCCGACACCATCAAGATGGCGGGCCCTGCGGTGCTGCTGGGCTATGCCATCGGCGGCTTCATCGCCTTCCTCATCATGCGCCAGCTGGGCGAGATGGTGGTGGAAGAGCCGGTTGCCGGCTCATTCAGCCATTTTGCCTACAAGTACTGGGGTGACTTCGCCGGCTTCGCCTCCGGCTGGAACTACTGGGTGCTCTATGTGCTGGTGAGCATGGCCGAGCTGACGGCAGTCGGTATCTATGTCCAGTACTGGTGGCCCGAGATCCCGACCTGGATGTCGGCGGCTTTCTTCTTCGTGCTGATCAACGCCATCAACCTCTCCAACGTCAAGGCGTTCGGCGAGATGGAGTTCTGGTTCGCCATCATCAAGGTGATCGCCATTCTCGGCATGATCGGATTCGGCGGCTGGATGCTGTTCTCCGGCAGCGGCGGCCCCGAGGCCACGGTCAGCAACCTCTGGGCCCAGGGTGGCTTCTTCCCCAACGGCGTCGGCGGGCTGGTGATGGCAATGGCCTTCATCATGTTCTCCTTCGGCGGTCTGGAGCTGGTCGGCATCACGGCAGCGGAAGCGGACAATCCCGAGAAGAGCATCCCCAAGGCCACCAACCAGGTGATCTACCGCATCCTCATCTTCTACATCGGCGCCCTCACCGTACTGCTCTCCCTCTATCCCTGGGGCAAGGTAGTGGAAGGCGGCAGCCCGTTCGTGATGATCTTCCATGCGCTCGACAGCAACCTGGTAGCCAATGTACTTAACCTGGTGGTGCTGACCGCCGCGCTGTCGGTGTACAACAGCTGCGTCTACTGCAACAGCCGCATGCTGTTTGGCCTGGCCAAGCAGGGCAACGGCCCCAAGGCCCTGCTCAAGACCAACAAGAGCGGCGTGCCCCTGACCGCCATCACCATCTCGGCCGCGGCCACCCTGCTGTGTGTGCTCATCAACTACCTGATCCCGGGCAAGGCCTTTGGTCTGCTGATGTCCCTGGTGGTCTCCGCCCTGGTCATCAACTGGGCCATGATCAGCCTGGCGCACCTCAAGTTCCGCAAGGTGAAGGCCGCAGAAGGTGTCACCACCAAGTTCAAGGCACTGTGGAGCCCGTTTGGAAACTACCTCTGCCTCGCCTTCATGGCCGCCATCCTGGTGATCATGTACATGAACGACGGCACCCGCATCTCGGTCGAGCTGATCCCGGCCTGGGTCCTGGTACTCGGTATCGGCTATCTGCTCAAACAGAAGAGCCAACGCAAGCTGGCTACCAACCTGGGCTAGGCATCATCCCTCTCCAGCAAAAATGCCGGTCACTGACCGCAATGCTGTTCACTTAAGAGAATTTGAGTTCCAGTCCACGTAGTATCAGGGCTAAAAAATGAGGGAGGCATGATGCCTCCCTCTTTCTATTGCAAGCCACGCTGGATAAAGGCTGAAGGAACATCGACTGGAAACAGCCTTGCTCCCCCAACTCAAGTCGCATTTATGAATAATTAGTCAAAAATGTGCTTATCTGAACAGCATTGCGGTCACTGACCGGCATTTTTTATTCCATTCCCGTTTCACCTGACCCAATTCGCGGCTCACTTGTCCTGCCAGCCCCTGCAATGACAAACCCGAGGGGTTGCCTCGGGTTTGAGTGATGGACAAAGGGGCTGTGTTATTCCAGCAGGAAGACGGCTTCTACATTGTCAGTGATGCTGATCTGCTGCTGTTGATAGCTGTTTTCCATCATGTCGGCGGCAGGGGCTGCCGCAGCCTTCATGGCACGGGTATAGACCGGCATGGGGGAACTGTTGCGGTATTCAACGCTATACACCTTGCCAAGCTTCATGCCGAAAGCCTTGGCCAGGGATTCCGCCTTGCTCGTGGCATCAGCAACAGCACCAAGCCGGGCCTGCTCCTTGATGACCTGTGGTGACTTCAGGCCGTACTCTATCTGGGTCACGGACTCCAGACCCGCCTTGAGGGCGGTGTCCATCAGCTGGCTCAACTTGTCGAGCTGGTAGAGTTTGACCGCCAGCTGACGCTGGGCACGGTAACCCACCATTTCGGGTTGCTTGTTCTGGGGGTACTGGTACTCGGGGGAGATCACCAGATTGCCAGCCTCCACGTCGCTGCGCTTGATGCCGAGGCTCTCCAGCTGGCCAAAGAAGGCTGCTACCTTGGTATCTACCTGCTGTTTGGCCTTGATGCCCTGCTTCTCCAGTGCCGTGACGGCGACATTGAGCGTCAGCATGTCTGGTTCAGCCTTCTGCTCCGCATAGCCACTGACGACCAGATGGGGGGCCTGAGGAACCTCGATGGCAAGCAACGGAGCACTGACAACCAGCACGGACAGGGTAAGAAGGGGACGCCACATAAAAAAACCTCCATCATTTAGATGGAGGTCATTATGCATGTCGTCGATTGGGATTCATATATCGTGTGTCGGCGGGATCTGGTCCAGCACCTGATTGGTCATGTCGATATTGATGCTGATCTCCCCTCCTCCTGAATTGCCATGGCTTGTCATCACGGGAGCAGGCGCCTGGCTGCCAAACAGCGATTCATCCTCAAAGTGGAACGAATCCCACGACAGAACATGACCTTGTGATGGCAGATTCGGCTCGGACGTCGTCACGACGGCCAGCGCACCCCAGTCAAGCTCCTCGCCGTGGCTGAGCAGCCCCTGCAAGGAGGTATCGCTCAGGCTCTGCAACGAATACTCCTGCTGCCCCCACTCATGGCCGACCAGCACCATCATATGGGGCAGGGGCGCATCCTCTGCCGGCGTGAAGCTGATACGAGAAGCGGCAAAGTCCACATTCAGCAACCCCGCCACCTCACCATCTTCGCTCTCCAGCTCCAGACCGTTGAGCGTGTCACCCGTCATCGTGGCCTGATAGCCAAAGCGGCCGGTGCAGACGATATTGTCCTGCCCGTTCCAGCTATAGCGAATGCCGTCGATGTCGACCCAGTTGAATGACTGCATGGTGACCCTCTCCTGATACTGCAGCTATCTTATCTGCCCACTCCATCAAATAACAGGGGCCGGGCACACCCGGCCCCCATACCCTGCTTACGGATCGACCTTGAGGTTGCCCTGATCCAGCAGATCCTGAATGATCTGCAGATTGGATTTGCCAGCCGTCAGATCCACGTTGTCAAAGAGGATGGTATGAGTCGTGGTGCCACTTCCCGCTCCATCCAGATCAATGGTCAGTGTCGACTTGCCACTGCCCGGACCAGGAGCAAAGGTAAGATAGTGATCCAGTGTGCTCGCATCGGCATGCTCACCACTGAGCAGTTCACTCAGGTCCAGAACATCTCCATTGGCCCCCGTGGTGAAGTCTTTGATGGTATCCGTGCCTCCTGCATCACCTGCCATCCATTTGAAGGTATCCTTGCCAGCCCCACCAGTCAGGGTATCACTGCCGATACCCCCAATCAGCAGGTCATTGCCATCCCCCCCCAGCAGGATGTCGTTGCCAAGGCCACCCGTCAGAGTGTCGTTGCCGGACTCTCCGAGCAAGGTATCGTTACCACTGCCTCCATCCAGCTGGTCGTTTCCGGTTCCCCCGACCAAGGTATCCTTGCCGCCAGCTCCTAAGAGCAGATCATCACCGGCGCCACCCGACAAGATATTGTCCAGACTGTTCCCTGTTATGCTGTCCCCAAAATCGGAGCCGATGGCATGCCCTTGCGTGCTGTTGAAGGTCACATTCACAGCGCTGGCGGCGGCATCATAGTCTGCTGTGAACGGGGCTTCCGGCAACAGGCTTAGTCCGATATTGCTGTGGACTGCATCGCCGTCCCCGTCAATCAGTGTGACTGGCAGTTGCAGACTGACCGGGATCCCAGGAGTGGCAACGCTGGAACCAAAGTCCCCTATCTTGAAGTCACTGCCCGCAGCGTAGTGGAATTCTAGGCTGTTATGCCCATCCGCCGTGTAGGCAGCCAACTTGGTATTGCTCACCACCCCCACCACGGTTGCGACATAGGCCACACCAGCACCGGGATCATCATCACTGAAGTTCACCGTAAAGTTTCGCCCTCCCACGGAGACAATCTGCGACATGCCTGCAGCTATGCTGACAACCTTAGTCGAGCCGTTGAAGCTGATGGCCACCGCTGTCAACGACTCCTTGTTTCCATCGCCTATATCGTTGTCATTGTCTACATCCTGACGGGCAACGATCTTCACGCTGGATCCACTACTGCCGATTGCGGTAAACAGAGCCGAGGCACCATTGACGTCGTAGTGTGCCTCAAAGGCATGTGTGGCTGGGTCGCCATAAGACCCACTACTCCCAGGAGAACCTGTAAGATCGACAACAAAGTCGATCCGCATAGCCTCACCGAGGCCGATAGATGCTCCACCACTGATCCCCCCGGTATTGGCTGTGGTATTAACGGTACCGCCGTCCACCCCACCCGTCATCGCCGTCAACAGCAGATCCTTGCTGTCATTAGCCACAGCGGTGAATCCAGCCCAAGGACCGTTGCCACCGACGAAGTTATAGCCACCACCATTAAAGTCTATCGTGGTCTGACCACCATCAACCTCTCCTATCATCTGGACTTGGTAAGTGGCAGAGGCAGGCTGCAAGGTCGCGATGAAGACAGTCCCTGCAGCCGTGGCAGCCGTGAGCACTGTTCCGTTTGAGGATAATGAATAAGTAATGGGCAAGCCACCGGACGTCAGTCCGCTGTTGCTGCCATTAAGTGCACTGTCAAAGCGGATGCTCCCACCATCCGCACCATAGTTGTTTGACAAGGTACCATCACCATCCAGCAAGAAGGTGCCGGTCACGCCCGATTGGTTCAACATGACCCCCATGGCGGGCGTCATCACGAAGGGCACATCATCTTCCACCTGGACGATGAAGTTGCGGATCAATGCGACATTGTCCACGCCTTCATGTGCGCTGATCACGCTGGACAGGTTGAGGGCCTTCAGCTCCAGATCGTTTCCATCTCCCTGGGGATGATCAATGGAGCCTTGCAGGGTGAAGGTGTAATCCCCATCACTCTCCACCTGCAGGGTGAAGATGGGTTTGCTACCAGCCATGGCAACCAGCGTATCGACCCCGGCACCATGAGTGATGCTATAGGTGATCGCCACGCCCCCCGAGGTCAGTGCAGGCAGCCCTGCCGTCGACCCCATGCCAAAGCTAACCCCCACGCTATCCGCCACCATTTGCGCCAGAGACCCACTGACCGTCGTCAGCAGAGGATTGTTGCCTGGCAAGCCTGTGGGCAGGCCGTCTTCAAACACGGAGGCGACGATGGGGGACGTATCCAGTACCAGGATTTTCAGCTGGGCGCTGGAGGTATCGCCGTCCGAATCCACGATGGTGTAGGTGAAGACCTCCTGGGTATGAGCCGCCACATCATTGGGGGGTGAGTAGGAGTAGGAACCGTCCGCATTCACGGTCAGTCGGCCCCCTGCCGGCGTCGGGATGGGACCCGTTGTGCCGCCTTGCACCAGGAAGGTCACGACATTGCCGTTGATGCTGTCGGCCACCCCGGCATAAACAGCCGGATTGGTGACAGTAAAGCTGATCTGCACTACGGTCACGGGGCCATCGGCACCCGCAACATCCACACCAGCACTGCCATCTACGTCGGTGATCACGTTGCCGGTTGCCGGTGGCGGCACTGTGGCTTGCAAGGTGGCATCCAGGTCATTGATATTATCGACCAGAGTCACGGTGTCACCGTTATCCTCCACCAGGGCCAGTTGCGAAATGGCCGATGCGTTGCCACTGACGTTGAGGCCAACGGCATAGACCTCCACGTTGTTGTTGTTCACAAAGCTTGTCCAGCCTGCCGGAACGTTGCCCTCATTGGGTGCACCATCCGACAGGAAGTAGACCTTGGTTTCGTAACCAGCCAATGCCGGATTGGCTAGATCGGCTGTCAATTGGTTCTGTGCTAATACAAGAGGCGCATTGTAGTTGGTACCACCGCCATCTGTTGGCAGGCCGGAGATGCTGGCCTTGGCCACGTCGGGATCGCTCGTCTGCGGGATCAGCAAAGCACCACTGGCAAAATCGATTACTGTGATGGTCAGGGGAACCCCCAGAGCCACATAAGAGTCAATCATGTGGTTCAACGCACTCTTGGCCAGTTCCAGACGATTCGGGGATCCATTAGTGGTCGTGCCTATCTTCCAGAGCATGCTGCCCGAAGTATCGATCACCAAGACGAGGTTGAATGGAGGCAACCCGGCTTCCGTCACCGTAACGCTGTTATCCTTCGCCGTCGGCACGTCATCCACGATCTGCACGCTCAGGGTGTTCGAGGCCGAATCCCCGTCGCTGTCCACCAGGCTCACCGCGAAGTCTTCGAACAGGCTGTTGTTGCCGTTCGCCGTCGGGTGCGCCTCGTTGTCGTTCAGGGTGTAGCTGTAGCTCACCAGCCCGGTCGCCGGGTTGTACCCGGTGATGGTCAGGGTGTTGCCCAGCGGCGTGGTCACCCCGCTCAGCGGGAAGCCCGCCACCACCCCGTTCACCACGATGTTGATGCCACCCACGCTCAGGGTCTTCACCCCGTCCGGCGCGCTGATGGTGAAGTCCCCTGTCACCGTGGTCGACTCCTTGCTGCTGTCCGACCCCGCCGACTCATTCGCGCCGCGGGTCGCCAGCAGGTCGTCCTCGTACACCTTCGCATCCCCGCCCTCGCCCTTGGGCGTCAGGTTGGTGATGGTCACCCCGTCATCGTCGTTCTTGATGGTCAGGGTCAGGGTCGCCGTGCTCACGTCTCCGTCCGCATCCGTCAGGGTGTAGGTGAACACTTCGCTGCCCACCCCGCCCCCGGTCAGCGCCTTGAAGTCACCGTCGTTCGGGTTGAGGGTGTAGGTGTAGGTGCCGTTGGCATTGAGCACCAGGCTGCCGTAGGTCCCGCTCAGGGTGCCCGCGGTCACCGCCGCGCCATCCGCCCCCTGCACGTCGTTGGTGATGACGTTGCCATTGAGGACCAGGTTGTTCTCGCTCGCTACCGTCAGGTTGACGTCGCTCACCGCCGTCGGCACGTCATCCAGCACCACGACATCCAGCCCTGCACTGGTCGTGTCGCCATCGAGGTCCGTCAACACGACATTGAAGCTCTCCGTCAGAGCCCCATCATTTGCAGGTTTGTTATGTGTTTCGTTATCGTTCAGGGTGTAGCTGTAGGTCACGCTGCCAACCCCTGTCACCGGGTTGTAGCTGACGCCGGTCACCAGCAGTTGATTTCCCAAAGGACTGGGGATCCCCTGGGGGAAGGTGGTCAAGACCTGGCCATTGCTGATCAGCGTCACACCTCCCAGTGTCAGGCTTTGTACTCCATCTGCCGCATTAAATGTAAAGGTACTGCTCTTGGTCAAGGCGGCGCCATCGGGGGCTGAGCCATCCGGCAATGCGGCTTCTTCAAGGACAAGCTCACCACCCTCGACCTGCAATCCATTCAGCGAGACAGGCTCATCTACAGGGGTGATGGTGATGGTCAGAGTGGAGTCGTTGGTATCATCCCCATCCGTTACGGTGTAATTGACCGCAGGTACAGGGCCTGTGTAGTTCAGCGCAGGGGTAAAGGTATAGGAGCCGTCGGCATTGATGATCAGCGTACCAATCCCATCCAGCGTGCTCTCAACGCCGGCAGCAATTCCCTGATTGCTGCCCCAGCTATAGGAAATGACAGACGTATCAAGGGGACCATCCGGATTGTTGCTGTTGTCGAGCACATTGCCACTGATAGCCTGATCTTCCTGGGTAACAGCGGACTCATCCTGATCATCGAGCTGATTCTCGGGCAGAAGATCGTCTTCCTGCAGCACATTCTGATCGATCAACGTGTCATAGCCGGTATCGAATCCGGCCTCGGCTATGGTCGCATCTCCGATGCGATCTATGACAACAAAACCACCATTGCCACTGGCCCCAGCGACCCCGCCGATACCGCCACCACCACCGGCGGCAGGTGCCCCACCGGCAGCAGAGGCTTCGAAGTTCTTGGTCGGGTCAACCCCTTGCAGGATGGATTGTTGCAACGCCGCAATTTCTGGCGACACTTCAGGCGAGCCTTGCTGATGATTGGCAACCGATGAGGAAGATTGCCCCTCTGGAGGCATCTCTGTCCCTGCCGGGACACCATTGCCCTCTGCAGGTTTGTCATCGTAGGGCGCCAGCATCAATTTGGCATCATCAGCGATATTGAGTCTGGCGCCAGGCTGCAGTATCTCGCCAGGCTGGAGAGGGCGACTGCTGCCATCGGCAAGCAGGATCTGAACGTTGCCTTCTACGGAAGAGACGACCACGGTTTTGTCGATGATTTGGGTGCGCATATCCATTGCTCCAGGGTGACAGATCTTGATGCCTACACTCTAGGGAAGGTGCGAATAAGCGGGGAAATTCTTCTCGGCTGACTCAGTCATTTCATTTCTTCATGTTTGAGCCGAT